>NZ_DAOQZV010000216.1:0-5399 GCF_035343835.1 Nostocoides sp.
ATCAGGCCGCGATGAGCAACACCCCCGCACCCGAGCGCCTGGCCGGCGAGGCGATCGGCCGGGACCGCCGGGCACTGCCGCTGCGCGCCGAGGCCCGCCGACAACTGCGCCGGCCGAGGACCCTGTGGGCGGGCGCGATCCTGTTCGCCTTGCCACTAATCGTTGTCGCGGCCTTCGCCCTGGGTGACGGCGGCGACCCGGGCGGTGCGCTCTTCTCCGACCTCGCGACCAGCGGAGCCGCCAACTTCGCCGTCTTCATGCTGCTCGTGGCCGCGGAGTTGCTGATCCTGATTCTGGCGGCGCTCTTCGTCGGTGATTCCGTTCCGGCAGAAGCGAGTTGGGGGTCGCTGCGCTATCTGCTCACGGCTCCGGTCCCGCGCGCCCGCCTGCTGACGAGCAAACTGATCATCGGTCTGCTCACCTCGGCGGTGGCGCTCGTGGCGTTCGTGAGTTGGTCGCTGGTGGTGGGCGGGCTGGCATACGGCTGGGCGGCGCTGACGATCCCGCTGGCCGGGACGCTCGACTGGCCCACGGTCCTCGGCCATCTGGCGCTCGCGAGTGGCTATGTGTTCGTGTCGGTCCTGCCCTTTGCCGCGCTGGCTTTCTGGGTCGGCGTGGCCGTCGACACCCCGCTGGGCGCGGTCGGGGCGGCCGTGCTGGCGGCGATCGTCTCCTCGATCCTGGACGCGCTCGATGCGCTCGGTGACTGGCGTCGCGCTCTGCCGAATCACTACAGCCGGGGCTGGATCGAGCTCTTCCAAGTCGAGCCCGACCTGAGCGAGATGCTGCATGGCGTGGCCTGGTGCGCGCTCTACACGACGGTCTTCTTAGCGCTCGCCTACCGCCATTTCGCGCGCAAGGACGTCCTCAGCTAGGCCCCGCATCGACCCACGTCCGGCGGGCCGGGCGCTCACCGCGCCGACTCAACACAGGTTAAGTGACCTCCAGCAGGGTAGACCCTGCTCTAGGTCACCTAAATGCTGCTAGCAGAGGTTAGGGAGCCTCGGGCAGGCGCGCACGGAAGAACACGATGGGCACGCCCGGCTTGGCGACCCGGCCCGCGGCGGGGATGGCCGCGACATACGCCGCCAAGGCGTCGTAATAGACATGGTCGGTCGCCAACAGACGACCCACCACCTCGTGGCGGCTGCGCACGTCGACAATCGTCGCGGGCAGCTCGCGCCGGAAGGCCTTCCACCAGGTTTTGGCCTCGGCCTTGCCGACCACGACCACCCAACCCCCAGCCCAAGGCACGGCCCACACGGGGAGCGAGACCAAGGCCCCCGAACGGGGCGCGACATACTCCAGCAGCACCGTGTGCTTGCCCGTCAGCCGGCGCAGCGGGGATGCCGCCAGCCGATCCGAGAACCGACGCTTCCTCGCCACCACCGACCACCTCCGCGCGTCACCCTAGTCCCGGGCGGGTGTCGCAAACGGTGCCAGGACGTCCGACAGGGTGGTCAACAGCTGGTGGGCGGCGGCGGGGCGCCAGCCGTGGTCGCGCCCAGGGTTGTCGGCGACCACCCAAGCCAGATAGGCCGACGTGCTGAAGGCTTCCAGCGCCAGCCAGGCGTCCCGGCGCAGCCGAAGGGCGGCGGCATCCCCGCATCCGCCGGCATCGACATAGGCGCGCACGAGGGCGTCCACCTGACCGTCGTTCACGGACGCATACCAGGGGGCGGCATGAACCGCACCACCGAGGAAGCCGATGTCGCGTGCCGGGTCGCCGATCGCCGCCCACTCCCAGTCGATCAGTCGCGGAACTCCTTGGTGCACAAGGACGTTGGTGCACACCGGGTCGCCGTGGATGAGGCTGAACCGGTCCAGCTCGGCGAAGGCACCCGCCACATCCTTGCCGTATGCCCGCATGGGCGCGACCAGCGGCCACCACGCCTCTCGCTCGGCTCCCCCGAGGCGCGGCGCCCACCAGTCAACAACCTCCTCCACCCGGGCCACGAAGTCGATCCGCCCGGCCGCCGGCCCCGTGCCGGCCAACGCCTCGGACGCCGTCCCGGGCCCCGGCCACGTGCGCTCATGCAGGCGCGCCAGGTCGGCGACGAGCAGGGCGCGCAACCCGTCCGACCACTGCGACGGCGCCAGCGTCCGGCCCGGCACCAGCGACTCGACAAGATAGGGAAACGCCCCAGCTCCGGCCACCTCGACCTCGCCGGCTCCGATGACCCGCGGCCCGAGACCGGCCGGTGCCAACAGCAGTGCCGCACGCTCCTGCGCCAGGTCCACGGGCAGTTCAGCCGCCGGGCGCCGCGCGATCCGGACGACGAGATCGCCGGCCCGCCACACGGCATACGACTCGCCCGACCCGAGCGGGACTAGACCATTCGCCGGCGGGACGCCACCGGTGACCGGGAACCACTCGGGATGGCGCGAGATGATGTCTGATAGGTCACCCTCGGCCCAGTCCCGCAACATGGGTTCGATCCTCTCAATCCACTGTCACGATCGCGCGTTCTCAATCCCCACAACGGTTTTCGCTAGGAGAGCCCCGCCTCCCACCGCTGCCTACACGGGGCAACTGGCGGATGCCAGGCGGTCCTTGGTACACCCACCGGGAATCGACGTGGAAACATGAAAGCACTTCAAGGAGGCGGCATTGTCCACATACGTATTCCAGTTCAGTGAGGGCAACAAGGACCAGAAGGACCTCTTGGGCGGCAAGGGCGCGAACCTCGCCGAGATGGTCAACATGGGATTGCCCGTACCACCCGGTTTCACGATCTCCACCGAGGCCTGCAAGGCCTACCTGGCCAGTGGCCACGTCCCGCCGAGCCTGCGCGTCGAGGTCACCATGGCCCTGCGCGCGACCGAGGACCACATCGGCCGGCACTTCGGCGCCGACGAAGAGCCCCTGCTCCTGTCGGTCCGATCCGGCGCGAAGTTCTCGATGCCGGGCATGATGGAGACGGTCCTCAACGTCGGTCTCAACGACCGCTCCGTCGAGGGCCTGGCCAAGTTCGCGGGCGACGAACGCTTTGCGTGGGATAGCTACCGGCGCCTGATCCAGATGTTCGGCAAGACCGTGCTCGACATCGACGGCGACCTCTTCGCCGACGCGCTCGATGCCCAGAAGGCCAAGGCTGGCGTCAAGAGCGATCCCGAGCTGACCGCGGACGACCACAAGGCCGTCGTGGCGGCATACAAGGCGATCGTGCAGGAGCAGAGCGGCGCGGACTTCCCGCAGGACCCGCGCACGCAGCTCGACATGGCCATCGAGGCCGTCTTCAACAGCTGGAACACCGAGCGTGCGCGCCTCTACCGTCGCCGCGAGCGCATCCCGCACGACCTCGGCACCGCGGTCAACGTGATGGCGATGGTCTTCGGCAACCTCGGTGACACCTCCGGCACCGGCGTCTGCTTCACCCGCGACCCGAGTAGCGGCCACAGCGGTGTCTACGGTGACTACCTGTCGAACGCTCAAGGCGAGGACGTCGTCGCCGGCATCCGCAACACCCTCCCGCTCGCGGATCTGGAGCACCTCGACCCCAAGTCATATGCCGAGTTGCGCGCCGCGATGCGCCGCCTCGAGACCCACTATCGCGACCTGTGCGATATCGAGTTCACCATCGAGCGGGGCAAGCTGTGGATGCTGCAGACCCGCGTCGGCAAGCGCACCGCGGCGGCGGCCTTCCGTGTCGCCACCCAACTGGTCGACGAGCACCTGATCACGCTCGATGAGGCCATCGGCCGAGTCACCGGGACCCAGCTGACCCAGCTGCTCTTCCCGCACTTCGACGCCGCCTCGGGCGCCCAGCCGCTCGCCAAGGGCCTCGGCGCCTCCCCCGGCGCGGCCGTGGGCGAGATCGCCTTCGACAATGCCGGCGCGATCGCCCGCAAGGATGAGGGCCACTCGGTCATCCTCGTGCGCCGCGAGACCTCCCCCGACGACCTGCCCGGCATGGTCGCGTCGGTCGGCGTGCTGACCGCGCGCGGCGGCAAGACCTCGCACGCGGCCGTCGTTGCGCGAGGCATGGGCATGTGCGCTGTCGTCGGCGCCGAGGCGCTCAAGGTCGACCCCGTCGGCAAGACCGTCAAGGTCGGCAAGACCACCTTGACGGAGGGCGACATCATCGCCATCGACGGCGCAACCGGCGAGATCTTCGTCGGTGAAGTGCCGGTCGTCGACTCGCCCGTGATGACCTATATCGCCGAGGGCATCGACGCCGCCGAGGCCGCGGTCCACGGCGACGCCGAGACGCTCGACCTGATCCGCTCCGTCGACCGGTTGCTCCGGTATGCCGATGGCGTGCGCAGCCTGCGCGTGCGCGCCAACGCCGACACGGCCGAGGACGCCAAGCGCGCCCGCGACCGCGGCGCCCAGGGCATCGGCTTGTGCCGCACCGAGCACCAGTTCCTCGGCGAGCGCCGGCAGTATGTCGAGAATGTCATCCTCGCCGAGACCGCCGAGGAGAAGCAGGCCTCGCTCGATGCGCTCGTGCCGATCCAGCGCCAGGACTTCATCGAGTTGCTCGGCGCCATGGACGGCCTGCCGACGACGATCCGGCTCATCGACCCGCCGCTACACGAGTTCCTCCCCGACCTGACCGAGCTCTCGGTCAAGGTCGCGCTGGCCGAGGCCAAGGGCGAGGTCGACCCGCACGACCTCAAGCTGCTCGCGGCGGTGCAGCGCACCCACGAGGCCAACCCGATGCTCGGCCTGCGCGGCGTGCGCCTGGGGCTGAAGATCCCCGGCCTGTTCGACCTGCAGATCCGCGCGATCGCCGAGGCGACGGTGCACCTGCTCGGCGAAGGCAAGAAGCCCAAGCCCGAGATCATGGTCCCGCTCGTGGGCTCCGTGCGCGAGTTGCAGATCATCCGTGACCGGGCCGAGAAGATCCTCGCCGACGTCGCCTCGACGTCAGGTGTCGAACTGCGTATCCCGATCGGCTGCATGATCGAGCTGCCGCGAGCCGCCCTCACGGCCGGCCGCATCGCGGAGGAGGCGGAGTTCTTCTCCTTCGGCACCAACGACCTGACCCAGACGACGTGGGGCTTCTCGCGCGATGACGTCGAGAGCGCCTTCTTCGCCGACTACCTCGAGTCGGGCGTGCTGACGATCTCCCCGTTCGAGACGCTCGACGCCTTCGGTGTCGGCTCGCTGGTGAAGATGGGCGTGAAGTCGGGCCGCAAGACCCGCCCGGACATCCACATCGGCGTCTGCGGCGAGCACGGTGGCGACCCCGAGTCGATCCACTTCTTCCACAAGGCGGGCCTGGACTACGTCTCGTGCAGCCCCTTCCGGGTGCCCGTGGCGCGCCTCGAAGCCGGCCGCGCCGCCGTCGACCTGGGCGACCACTCGACCGCCTGACCCCCTCCGCCCCCGTCGAAAGGCCGGTTCAGACCCGTCGAAAGGCCGGTTCAGACCCGTCGAAAGGCCGGTTCAG
>NZ_DAOQZV010000217.1:0-5390 GCF_035343835.1 Nostocoides sp.
GGGCAGCGCGCCCGGGGTCAGGGCGTATGCGGCGGTGGTAGCCCAGACGGCGAGCGCGGTGGCGCCGGTCAGAGTGCGGGCGTCGGCGGCGCGGCGAACGCCGCAGGTCGCACGGTGCGCGGGCACATGGGAAGAGCGAAGCATGAGAAGGAAAGGGCCTTTCAGGGGGTCCGTCAACGGTAGCGACCCGAGGGCGCCCGTGTCACATCGAGGTAACGACGCACGTCGCATCGTCGGGTGGGAGGCGTGCCGATGCCGGCGCCATCCCAGTCCCTGACCAACCCTCAGCAGGCAGGGCAGGAGTGCTTGAGTAGCCCTCGTGCCCCGGTTCACCCGCGCCGAGTTGGAGTCCTTCCTGGACGCCGAAGTCCCTGACCTGCTCGGCCCGGACTGCCGCCTGCTCTTCGTCGGCATCAACCCGGGCTTGTGGACCGCTGCTACCCAGACGCACTTCGCCCACCCGGGCAACCGCTTCTATCCGGCCCTCCTGCGCGCGGGGATCATCGATCGCCAGATCGACCCCGCGGCGGGGATGACCGACGCCGACCGGGCCTATCTCGTGGCCCGCGGCATCGGCATCACGAATCTCGTGCGACGCGCCACCGCCCGAGCCGACGAACTCATCACGGCCGAACTCCTCGCGGGCGGCGAGCAACTGCTCGCGACCGTGGGCGCCGTGGCACCGCGGGTGGTCGCGATCGCGGGCATCACCGCCTACCGGCAGGCGTTCGGGGTGCGCACCGCACGCGCCGGCCAGCAGCCGGAACCGCTCGCCGGGGCCGACCTGTGGGTAGTCCCCAATCCGAGCGGCCTGAACGCCCACGAGACCATTGACTCCCTCGCCGAGGCGTACGCCGCGCCCGCCCGTGCTGCTGGGCTGCGGCTCGCCGCGAAGAAAGCGGCCAGCGGATAGGAAACCGACGCACGGGCTATTGCGAATCACTTGCAGTAGCGTTGGAGGTCACCGAGCAGAGGAGGAGGCGCCGCGTGCACGTGCCAGATGGGTTTCTGGACGCGCCGACATCCATCGGCACGGCGTCGCTCGCGGCGGCGGGGGTTGCCGTATG
The DNA here is from genome assembly GCF_035343835.1 of Nostocoides sp. Classification (NCBI taxonomy): domain Bacteria; kingdom Bacillati; phylum Actinomycetota; class Actinomycetes; order Micrococcales; family Intrasporangiaceae; genus Nostocoides; species Nostocoides sp. The sequence goes on from NZ_DAOQZV010000217.1 coordinate 1,068, forward strand.
CCTGCGCGGTGCCCGCCGCGAGCTCGACGACCGCACTGCGCCGCTGGCCGGCCTGGTCGCCGTCTTCGTCTTCGCGGCCCAGATGCTCAACTTTCCCGTCGGCGCCGGCACCTCTGGCCATCTCCTCGGCGGCGCGCTGGCCGCAGTCCTCGTCGGCCCGTTCACGGCGACCTTGTGCCTGGCCGTCGTCCTGCTGGTGCAGGCCCTGGCCTTCGCCGACGGCGGGCTGACCGCCCTCGGCACGAATGTCACCCTGATGGGCATTGTCGGCGTCTGGGTCGGGTATGCCGTCTTCGTCGCGGCGCGGGCCGCGCTGCCCAAGCGCCTGGCGAGCATCCCCGTCGCGGCCGCTCTCGGCGCCGCCCTCTCGGTGCCGGCCGCCGCCCTCGCCTTCACCGCCCTCTATGCCATCGGCGGGACCGCGCCGATCCCCCTGCGGACGCTCGCGATCGCGATGGCCGGCTGGCATACGCTCATCGGACTCGGTGAGGCGGCCATCACCTACCTCGCGGTCGGCAGCATCGTCGCGACCCGCCCGGATCTCGTGCACGGCGCCGGGCCCGCGCTCGCCACACCGAAGCTCGTCATCCGTGACGGGGCACTGACGTGAAGCGGCTGAGCACCCGCACGCTGATCCTGTGGGGACTTGCGGTCAGTCTCGTCCTGGCCGGGGTCGCGAGCTACTACGCCTCGTCCCGTCCCGACGGGCTGGAGTATGTCGCCGAGCAGAACGGGATCGCCGGTCAGGCGCAGCAGCACGGGAGCACCGGTTCGCCGTTGGCCGAATACGGCGTCAGCGGCGTCCACAACGCCCGGCTCTCCGGCGGGCTCGCGGGCGTCATCGGTGTGCTGCTCGTCGCCGCGCTGGCCTTCGGCCTGATGGCCGCCTTGCGTCGCCACGGCCGGGCATCGACCCCCGACCCGGGCGCCTGAGGTGGGCGCTGGCCACGGCCATACCGTCCATTTCCACGGGCACTCGGTCGTCCATCGCCTCCCGGCGCACACCAAATTGGCGGCACTGGTGGCTTTCGTCCTGATCGTCGTCGCGACGCCACGCACCGCGGTCTGGGCCTTCGTGACGTATGCCGTCCTCCTCCTCGTTCTCGCCCGCGCCTCGCGCGTCCCCGCGCGCTACCTCGGCAAGCGGCTGCTCATCGAGATCCCGTTCGTCGTCTTTGCCGTGTTGATGCCGGTGGTCTCGACCGGGCCGCGCATCGCCGTGGGGCCCGCGTCGCTCTCGGAGCCGGGGTTATGGGCGGCGTGGGGCTTGCTGGCCAAGGGCACGATCGGCGTGGGTGCGTCGGTGTTGCTGGGTGCGACGACCGAGCCGCGCGACCTCGTGCGGGCGCTCGAAAAGGCCCGCCTGCCAAGGCAATTGGTGCAGATCGCAGCGTTCATGTTCCGCTACCTGGAGGTCGTCGGCGGCGAACTGACTCGCATGCGGATCGCGCGCGAGTCACGTGGCTTCCGGGCGCGCTCGGTGCGCGCCTGGCCGGTCCTCGCCGCGACCCTCGGCGCCCTCTTCATCCGGTCATACGAACGCGGCGAGCGGGTCCATCTCGCCATGCTTTCGCGCGGGTATGCCGGCCGTCTGCCCTTCCCCACCGACCTTACGGCGAGCCGCGCCGAGTGGGCGCGCGCCCTGGCGCTGCCCGGTGCCGCCGCGATCTGCGCCGGCGCCGCGTGGTTGGGAGTGGGCGGATGAGCGTGCCCGTGCTCGACCTTCGCGGAGTCGCTTATGCCTATCCGGACGGACATCAAGCCCTCTTCGGCGTCGACCTGCACGTCCACCCCGGCGAGCGGGTCGCGCTTCTCGGACCTAATGGCGCCGGTAAGACCACCCTCGTGCTGCACCTGAACGGCATCCTGGCCGCGGGTGCGGGCAGCGTCTCGGTCTCGGGGCTGCCGGTGCGCAAGGAGAACCTGCTGGAGATCCGGCGACGGGTCGGCGTGGTCTTCCAGGACCCCGACGACCAGTTGTTCATGCCCTCCGTGCGTGACGATGTCGCCTTCGGCCCGGCGAACCTCGGCCTGGCGCCGGACGTGATCGAGGCGCGGGTGGAGTCGGCGCTGCGGGCGGTGGGCATGCTCGACTTCGTCGCGCGCCCGCCGCACCATCTCTCCTTCGGCCAGCGGCGCCGGGTCGCGGTGGCAACGGTGCTCGCGATGGAACCGGAGATCCTGGTCCTCGACGAGCCGTCGTCGAACCTCGACCCGGCCTCGCGACGCGAACTCGCGGCGATCCTCGACCGGCTGGACGTGACCATCTTGATGGTCACCCACGACCTGCCCTATGCCCTGCAGCTGTGCGAACGCGCGGTCATCCTCGCCGACGGCCGGATCGTCGCCGACGGTGCGACCGCGTCGATCCTCACCGACGCGGAGTTGATGGGGCGCCACCGGCTGGAGTTGCCCTTCGGCTTCGACCCGCGCACCGTCGGCGGCCTGACGCCGGGTCCGTGACCGGTGCCCCCTGCCCACTCGACCCGGCGAGATTGCACTCTCGATCGTGTTTGGGCGCCCTCTCGACGGGGTAGACGTTTGGGTGAGGGGGGTCAGCCGCAGGGACAGGATCTTCATCCCTGATCCATACCTGGGTCCGATGTACCGGAGCGGCTCGCGCGGGCAGGCTCGATGTCATGACCTTCACCGACATCGCCATCGCTGCCCTGACCGTCATCGGGATTGCCCTGATGACCGCACTCGCGGTCGTGCCCTTCCTGCTCGACCACGACGCCGAGAAGCGCACGGCCCGGGTGATGACCTTACGACCCGGCGCGCCGCGCGGGCATACGACAATCGGCGCGCGGCAACGCGCGGCCTGAGGCGACTACTTGTCGTAGGCCGTGGCGTGCTTCGGCTGGTAGATGAGGATCGCGTCGGTGCCCGGCACCTCGATCTCCATGCCGATCCCGAAGCCCATGTCGGACGGGCCGGTGAGGATGTGACCACCCTTGACGCGCACCTGGGTGGCCGTCGCCTCGATGTCGGTCGTCATCAGGCTCAGTTGGTGGTGCCGCGGCGCGGTGAAGGTCTCGCCGTCGAACTCCCCCTGAGTGGGGTGGACGCCCACCTCGCTCGGCCCGGTGGCGAAAATCAGCCAGTCGCCGGGCTCGCCCGACCCACCGTCGCTGACGAAGGACAGGCCGAGGACATCCTTGAAAAAGGTCCGCGTGGCCGGGGCGTCGTCGCTGTAGACGAGCACGTGAACGGCATTGATCATGTCCCGACCCTATCGAGGCTGCGCCACCCGGGGAACCGCGACGCAGCGGCCGGCGACCAAGCGCACGTATGCCGTCTCCCCCGCCACCCGGTGGCTCGCCTGCGCTTCGGCCCGCGTCCGCGACGGGAGCTCGACCTCGACCGTGACATAGCCCCGGTGATCGATCTGCTCACCGATGGCCAGGATCGCGCCTGCTGGGCCGGCATCAGCGGAGTCGTCGCCCTGGTCCGCGGGCCGCGCGATCAGGCCGCCCGGGGCGACGGCCAGGACGTGCTCGGGTGGGATCGGGTCGGGCCATCCGAGAGCGGCAGCATCCTGCTCGCCGAGCAGCGGCGCATAACCGAGGAAGGCGGCGACGCCGGCGTCGGCAGGGGCGCGCCAGAGGCGCTCTGGGGTGTCGAGTTGGACGATCGCCCCGTCGCGGAGCACGGCGATCCGATCGGCGACCGCGAAAGCTTCGTCCTGATCGTGCGTGACATAGATCGCGGTCGTCCCGGTGGCCCGCAAGGTGGAGCGCAGGACGCCGACAAGGTGCTCACGTAAGGCCCGGTCCAGCGCGGACAGGGGCTCATCGAGCAGCAGCAGGCGGGGTTGCGGGGCGAGGGCGCGGGCCAGCGCGACCCGTTGGGCCTGACCGCCGGACAGTGACGTGATCGCACGGCGCTCGAAGCCGGCGAGCCCGACCAGGTCGAGCAGTTCGGCGACCCGGTGCGCGCGCCCGCGGCCCCCCAAGGCAGGCAAGCCGTAGGCGACATTGCCGCCGACGTCACGGTGCGGAAAGAGCTGCCCGTCCTGGAACATCACCCCAAAGCCGCGCTTGTGGACCGGGACCGCCGTGACGTCGACGCCGTCCCATCGGACCCGGCCGGCCGCGAGCGGCTCGAGGCCGGCGATGCCACGCAGCAGTGAGGACTTCCCCGAGCCGGAGGCCCCGAGCAGCGCCAGGATGCCGCCGGGCAACAGGTCGAGATCCACCGCGTCGACGGCCACGGTTGCACCGAAACGCACGGTCAGTCCCCGCACCGTGAGCCCCGGCCCGGACCCGCGCTCCGCCGCGCCTTCGCCATCTAGGCCGTCGCCGTCCTGCCAGCCGGCGCCCG
>NZ_DAOQZV010000218.1:0-5382 GCF_035343835.1 Nostocoides sp.
TTTCTCACCGCTACACCGGATCGCCCCGCCCGCACCCCTTCGGACGCGTGCACGGGTGACAAACCGGTGTCTGCGTGCGCTCGCACTAGCCCATCTATCGGTTGTTGCGCCGCAAGGGACTCGACCAGGTCGGGCAGGTCGGCGCAGGCGCGCGGCATACGTCAGTCGTGAGTTGGCGGCGGTCGTAGGCTCGCGCCCATGACGTATGACGTGGCCGCCGTCCGATCGCACTTCCCGGCCCTGGAGGAGGGCGCGGCGCACTTCGACGGGCCGGGCGGGACGCAGTCGCCACGGGTGGTCGGCGAGGCGGTCGCGCGGATGCTCGGCTCGGCAGTCGCCAATCGCGGCATCGTCACGCGCGCCGAGCGTCGCGCGGAAGACGCTGTGACGCAATGCCGTTCGGCGTTGGGCGACTTGCTCGGCACCGACCCGCAGGGCGTGGTTTTCGGCCGGAGCATGACCGACCTGACCTACGACGTCGCGCGGATGCTGGCCAAGACCTGGGCGCCAGGCGATGAGGTCGTCGTCACGCGCCTCGATCACGACGCCAACGTCCGTCCGTGGGTGCAGGCCGCCGAAGCCGTCGGCGCGCTGCCGCGCTTCGCCGACTTCGACCCCACGACCGGCGAACTGGTGCCGGACGATATCGCCGCACACCTGTCCGACCGGACGCGGCTGGTTGCCGTGACCGCCGCATCCAATCTGATCGGCACAATGCCCGACATCGCCGCGATCACCCGCCTGGTCCACGAGCGCACTGACGCCTTGGTCTATGTGGACGGGGTTCATTACACCGCGCACCACACGGTCGACCGGATTGCCAGCGGCGCCGACTTCTGGGCCTGCTCGCCCTACAAATTCCTCGGTCCCCATTGCGGCGTCGTCGCCGCGGACCCGGCCCTCTTGACGACATTGCGGCCGGACAAGCTGCTCCCGGCGACCGACGCCGTCCCCGAGCGCTTCGAGTTGGGCACGCTGCCCTACGAACTCATGGCTGGCACGACCGCGGCCATCGACTTCCTCGCCGGTTTGAGCGGTGTGAGCGCGGGGAGCCGGCGCGACCGGCTGGTCGCGGCCTACGCGGAGTTGGACAAACACGAGCGGATGTTGCGCGACCGGCTCGAGCCGACCGTCCGCGATCTGCCTGGGGTGCAGGTGTATTCGAACGCGACGCACCGCACCCCCACCCTGCTGCTGACCGTTGCCGGCTGGGACAGCCAGGACGTGCGCGGCGAACTCGCCGCACGCTGGATCAATGCGCCCGCCGGCAACTTCTATGCCCTGGAGTGCTCGCGCCACCTCGGCCTCGGTGACGCTGGTGGGCTGCGGATCGGCCTGGCGCCCTACACCGATGAGAACGACATCGACCGCCTGCTGACCGCCCTGCGCGCGTTGCTGTTGACCTGACCGCACAGCAATCGTCACGACTACCGAGCGTCTCGCCTCACGCCCGGTCTGGTCGCTGACGGGCGGACGCTGTCCCCGCACCGCATTCCGGTCGCCGAGAACCGAACCCTGATCTTCCGCCGCGGCGCTCGCCGTCATAAAGTCCTCGGAGGGTGGGTCACGGTGGGGTGGCCACAAAAGACAGGGGTCAGCTCGGCACCGGCTCCACGCAATCCACCCGCGTGCCCACCACGGTCAAGGGCCTGACCGGCGTGACGGCCATCGCGACATCGTCGAACAGCACGTGCGCAACTCGGGAGCCGGCAAACTCAGCTGCTGGGGCACAAATGACAAGGGCCAGCTCGGTGATGGCACAACGTCCATGCGCACGGCACCCAAAGCCGTTGTCGGCTTCGGATCGGGACCTCGCTCCGTGGCGCCGTCGGTGACCGTCACGTGTGCCGTCTCGGCAGCCGGAGGCGCGCAGTGCTGGGGCTTGGGCCAAAGTGGCGAACTCGGTGACGGCTCGGCACTCAGCCAGCACGTCACGCCGAAGCCGGTGCTCGGGCTCGGGTCGGGCGTCTCGTCGATTACCACTTGGGCCGCACACGCCTGCGCTGCGCTCGCCTCGGGGGCAACACGGTGCTGGGGCGAGAACGGTGCGGGCTGCCTGGGCGATGGCACCACAACGGATCGCTACCGACCGGTGGCGGTCAAGACGCTCACCGCGGGTGTCGCTCGAATCAGCGCCGGTGGCGGGCAGAGCTGCGTGGTCCTGAGCGCGGGGCCGGCCAAATGCTGGGGCGACAATCTATGGGGTCAGCTCGGCGACGGCACCCGAACAAACCGGCTGATTGCCGTCGCCGTCCTTGGCTGACCTGCGTGGCCGCGCTGAGCGTGCACCGGGATGGATGGGTGAGACTGGGCGGGTGACCCGCAACCCGATCCTCATCACCGGCTGCTCGACCGGCATCGGACGCGCAAGCGCCGACCTGCTGCTCAAGGCCGGCTACACCGTGTATGCCACGGCGCGCCGCCCCGAGACCCTGGCCGAGCTCGCGGCGGCCGGCGCACGCACCCTCGCCCTCGATGTCACCAGCGAGGAGTCTATGCAGGTGGCTGTCGCGGCAATCGTCGCCGAGCACGGGCGCGTCGGGACGGTGATCAACAACGCCGGGTATGGCGAGTACGCCCCGGTCGAAGAGGCCGACCTGGACGCCGTGCGCCGGATGTTCGAGACCAATGTCTTCGGCCTGGCCCGTCTGACCCAGCTCGTGCTGCCCGGCATGCGCGCCGCCGGCGACGGCTTGATCGTCAACATCGGGTCGATGGGCGGGCGCATCGCCTTCCCGATCGGCGGCTACTACCACGCGACCAAATACGCGGTCGAAGGCCTGACCGACGCCCTGCGCGCGGAGGTCCGCGACTTCGGGATCGACGTCGTGCTGATCGAGCCCGGCCCGATCCGCACCAGTTTCGAGGAGACCATCAACGCCTCGCAACCGACTGCAGGACAACAGGATTCCCCGTATGCCGATCTGGTCGCCAAGGTCCGTGAGGTCAACTCCGGCGCGTATGACAGCTGCCTGCTCTCGACCGGCCCGGAAGCCGTCGCCCGCGTGATCCTCAAGGCGGTCGAGGCCGAGCACCCGCGTTCGCGCTATCTCGTCACGGCCGCAGCCCGCGCGCTGGTGCATGCCCGCCGTCTCGGTGGGGACCGGGTCTGGGACGCGATCACCAAGCGCCAGTTCGCTTAAGGCACGGACCGATGGTCGCCCTCGTGACTCAGCTGACCGCCCCGATCGCGCCGGCCGACGCCCTGCGCCGGATCGGCTTTCTTCTCGAACGGACCCGCGCCGGCAGCTACCGCGTCGAGGCCTTCCGCAAGGCGGCCGCCACGATCGCGGCACTGCCGAAGGGGGAGCTGGCGGCACGGCATACGGCCGGGACCGTCGCCGATCTGCCCGGGATCGGCAAGGCGACCGCCGGCGTGATCACCGAGGCGCTGGACGGGGCCGTGCCCACCTACCTCGCCAGCCTGCAGGAGAGCGCGGGTGGGCCGCTGGTCGAGGGTGGCGAGGGCCTGTATGCCGCGCTCGCCGGCGACTGCCACAGCCACTCGAACTGGTCGGACGGGGGTAGCCCGATCGAGGAGATGGTGCTCAGTGCGGTCGAGACCGGGCACGACTGGCTGGTCCTGACCGATCACTCCCCCCAGCTGCGCGTGGCCAACGGCCTCTCGGTCGAGCGCCTGACCAAACAGATCGCTATCGTCGACGCGATCACCGACTCGCTCGGCGGAGTATTCAGCCTCCTCAAGGGCATCGAGGTCGACATCCTTGACGACGGCTCGCTCGATCAGGCCCCGCGCATGCTCGACAAGCTCGACCTGGTCGTCGCCAGCGTGCACTCGAAGCTGAAGATGAACCGCCTGCCGATGACCAAACGCATGGTCACGGCCGTGAGCAATCCGCGCGTGAACGTGCTCGGACACTGCACCGGCCGGCTGGTCACGGGCAGCCGGGGCACCCGCCCGCAGAGCGACTTCGACGCGCGGGCGGTCTTCGAGGCCTGCGCCGAACACGAGACCGCCGTAGAGATCAACTCCCGTCCCGAGCGCTGCGATCCCCCGGACGAGTTGATCCGCATGGCCGCCGAGATCGGCTGCTTGTTCTCGATCGACTCCGACGCCCACGCCCCCGGTCAGCTGGACATGAAGGCGTATGGCTGCGAGCGCGCCGAGCGCCTCGGTCTCGACCCCGACCGGATCATCACCACCTGGGACGTCGACCGCCTCAGCGCCTGGGCCCGAGGTGCGTGATCCTCATGGACCTGCGAGACCTCCGGCCACCTGTGGAGGACGGGCCGTGGCCGCCGATCACCCACTTCCCGCCGATGACCCAGCGGCCCTTCGACGGCGCGCAGAGCTGGAGCGGCCTCAGCTATGCCCTGATCGACGGCTACCGGCCGCTGGTCATGGACGTCCATGTGCCCCTCGGCGTGGCCCATGCCCCGGTCGTCGTGTGGGTCCACGGCGGCGGGTGGGCCACCGGCGATAGACGCCACACCCCCTTGCAGTGGGGCCAGCAGCGGATGTTCGAGCGCCTGCTCGGCGCCGGGCTGGCCGTCGCCACGCCGGACTACCGCCTCACGGCCGAGGCCGCGCTCCCAGCACCCGTCCACGACCTGACGGCCGCCGTCCGCTACCTGCGCCACTACGCGACCCAACTTCGCCTCGACACCGACCGCATCGGCGTCTGGGGCGACTCGGCCGGTGCGCACCTGGTGACACTCGCCGGACTGGCCGGGAGCGCGGGCATACGGGACCCGTGGCTGCTGGGCGAGGCCGGCGTCGCCGGCGAGCGCACCGACGTCCGGGCCATCGTCTATTGGTATGGCGCGTCCGACCTGACGGTGCTCCCCGACCTGCAAGCCTTCCTCTGGCCGGATGCCGACCCGGACCACCGCGCCGAGCTCGCCCGCCGCTGCTCCCCCGTCACCTACCTGCGCCCCGACTCGCCGCCGCTGCTGGTCATGCACGGCGACCGCGACACAATGGCCCCACTTGATCAGGCCGTTCGTCTCAAACAGGCGGCCGATGCCGCCGGCGCGGCGTGCGAGCTGGTCGTCGTCCCCGGTGCCGAGCACGTCTTCCTCGGCGCCGCGATCGAGCCCCAGTGGGATCACGCAATCGCCTTCCTGACCAGCCAGCTGACCTGAGCCGCCCACCGCAAACGGGCCCACCCGGTCAATGAGTTTTGTGTTCGGCGCTGCGGACCTTTATGCTTCTCGACGTCCTCGACGGATTCGTGCCGGTCTCGCCTGGCGAACCGGGGATCCGACGAAGACCGGGTCCCCATCGTCTAGCGGCCCAGGACTCCGCCCTTTCACGGCGGCAGCACGGGTTCGAATCCCGTTGGGGATACGCGTGCCTTGCTTAAACCAAGGCCCCGTAGCGCAGTTGGTTAGCGCGCCGCCCTGTCACGGCGGAGGTCG
>NZ_DAOQZV010000219.1:0-3222 GCF_035343835.1 Nostocoides sp.
CGCCAGGGCGTAGAGCTGCGCGCTGGTCATGGCGCCGGCCTTGTCGGCGCGCCGGCAGAAGCGGCGTCCAATGACGGACCGGCCGGCACGGCACCAGGCGACCCGCCCGGCGCGGCCTCGGTCGCCAACTGGCACTCGCTGCCGAGGGCATCGGTGACGTCGATCCGTCCGCGGGCGCGGAAGACGGCGAGGATGACCGCAAGGGCGACAACCACCTCGGCCGCCGCGATGGTGATGACGAAGAGCGTCAACACATTGCCGGCCGCCCAGGTGTCGCGGCCGGTCGCCCCGGCGGTGATGAGCAGCAGCCCGGCGCCGCCGAGCATCAACTCGATCCCGATCAGGACGAGCACGGCGTTGCGGCGGGCGAGCACGCCGTAGCTGCCGATGCCGATGAGGGCGGCGGCAACGGCATACGGCAGGGCGAGGTGGATCATCGGCGCGCCCTCCGGCCGACGGCGGCGACGGCGAACGCGGCGATCAGCGCGACCAGCAACAGCAGCGAGAGGGCCTCGAAGGGCCAGACCCAGGTCGCGAAGAGCTGCCCGGAGATCGCGGCGGTGTCGATGGGCGTGCGCTCGACGGCGTCATCCCCGGCGAGCGGGACGAGGACGGCGAGCAGCAAAGCGGTGACGCCGCCGGCGATCACGGCCGCGAGCACCCGGTGCAGCATCGAGGTCGCGTGGTCGGGGCTCGGGCCGATCGGGGCGCGGGTGAGCATGAGCGCGAAGATCACCAGCACGACGACCGCGCCGACATAGACGAGGATCTGCACGAGCGCGACGAGTTCGGCACCGAGGACGAGGTAGCAGCCTGCGAGGCCGCCGAGGGCCAGCACCAGCCACAGGGCCGCGTGGACAAGGTGCCGGGTGGTCACCGCCAGCAGGCCGGCGGCGATCGTCACCGCCCCGACCGCCGTGAAGGCGATGTCGAGACTGGTCACGCGCCACTCCTTGCGCGCACCGGACGCACCGGTCCGCGTTGGCTCGCGACCTCGGCGGGTTCGGCGGCCGCTGGGTCGAGCGCCGGGGGCGGCGGGACGGTCTCGACCCACGCGCCGAGCCGCTCCTTCTCGTGCAATAGGTCGCGGATGTCGAGCTCGGAGTATTCGAACTGCGGGCTCCAGAAGAGCGCATCGAAGGGGCAGACCTCCACGCAGATCCCGCAGTACATGCACAGCGAATAGTCGATGGCGAAGCGGTCGAGGACATTGCGCTGGCGCTCCCGCCCCCCGGGCGTGGCCGCCGGCACGGTCTCCTTGTGCGCGTCGATATAGATGCACCAGTCGGGGCATTCCCGTGCGCAAAGCATGCACGAGGTGCAGTTCTCGGCGAGCAGCGCGATCACCCCCCGGCTGCGCGGCGGCAACTCCGGCCGCACGTCGGGGTATTCGGCCGTGTGCGTATGCCGTGTCAGGGTGCGCGCGGTCGTGGCCAACCCCTTCACCAGCCCGGGCACGACGCCCTTCCGCTCGCTCACGGGCTCCAACCTAGCCCGGTCGGGACCGTCGAGCCGGAGCAGACCCGCCCGTGGCGCGCGGCTATTGGAGGTAGACCACGCCGACGGCGGTCAGGGCCAGTTGCAGGAGGGCCAGCGGGATCAGGCCGAGCCAGGCGAAGCGCTGCAATTGGTCCTCGCGCAGGCGCGGCCAGGAGACGCGCAACCAGATCATCACGATCGCGATGGCGAAGCCCTTGAGCAGGGTCCACAGCCAGCCGAGGGTGTCATCCAGCGGACCGCGCCACCCCCCCAGATAGAAGGTCGCGAAGAGCAGCGACATCACCACGATGCCCGCATATTCGCTGAGCAGGAAGAGCGCGAAGCGCAGGCCGGTGTATTCGGTGTAGGGGCCGAAGACGATCTCGCTGTCCGCGATGGGCATGTCGAAGGGGGGACGTTGCAACTCCGCGACCGCCGCTGCGAGGAAGACGAGTGCGCCCGGGAGTTGCCACAACAGCCAGATCGGCGTCCACGCCTCGACGATCCCGCCGAGCGACAAGGTGCCCGCCGCGAGCGCCACCGATGCCACGGCCAGGACCATCGGGAGTTCATAGGAGAGCAGCTGGGCGGCGGAGCGCATCGCCCCGATCAACGCGTACTTGTTGGCGCTCGCCCAGCCGGCCATCAACGTCCCGAGCACGCCGATCGACGTCGCAGCCATCACGTAGATCACGCCCGCGGGCACCTCGGCGATCGCGAAGCCGGGGTGGATGGGGATCGCCGCGAGGGCCAGCAGGTAGGGGACGAGGGCGACGCCGGGGGCGAGCTTGAAGACCCGTTTGTCGGCGGCCGCTGGAACGATGTCTTCTTTCTGGACGAACTTCACGCCGTCCGCGACCAACTGCGCCCACCCGTGATAGGCGCCCGCATACATCGGCCCGAGCCGGCCCTGCATGTGCGCCATCACCTTGTGCTCGGTCTGGCCGACGAGCAGCGGCAGCAGCAAGAGCGCGGCCAGGGCGGCGGCCGCACGGAGCACGATCTCCAGCACGCTCACCGCGGGCCCCACTCCGGATCGGGCACGCCGGGCGGCTGCATCTTGCGTCGGCCGGGCCCGCCGCCATGCGGCTGCCCGGGCTCCTTGGCGCCCGGCCAGTCCTTGCTGACCCGCGCGGCGAGCACGAAATCCTTGCGCAGCGGCGTGCCCTCGAAGCCGTCCGGCAACAGCAGGGGACGCAGCCCCAGTTCGCTGCCGTCGTCGAAGCCGGTGACGTCGATGCCGAACATCTCGTGCGTCTCACGCTCATGCCACGCGCAGCCGGCGAAGACAGCGGTCAGGCTCGGCAACGGCCTACCTGCGGGGAGGCGCGTGGTCAGCAACAGCCCACGCAGGGCGCCCGGCCGCCGAATGTCGAAGAGATGGCAGACGATGTCGAAGCCCGCCGGCTCCGCGTCGGTCTGATCGACCGCGGTCAGCCAGTCGAAGTAGGCATACCCCTCGGCCCGCGCCGCCGTCGCAGCGGCCACCCACTCCTCGGGGTCCACCACGCGCCGTTCGTCCGCCACGCCGGTCAGCCTAGCGAGGGGCTCCGCCTCACGACGGGACCCCGCGAAGCACCGCAGCGCGTCTGGGTCGTGCGCGCTGCCCCGACGACGCGTGCGGAGGTGGTACAACGCCACGGCGACGGCTGGCCGGAGGCAGCGAGGCCAGCCCGGCCTGGGCGACCGCGGTCGCGGCATACCCGTCCCACGCGCCCGCCCCGGTCGGTATGCCGTTCGCCA
>NZ_DAOQZV010000219.1:3322-5360 GCF_035343835.1 Nostocoides sp.
CCGGGCCGGCCCGCGATCGCGGTGCCGCGCTCGCAGACCACCTCGCACCGGACCTCGTAGCCGACGTGGGAGTTGATGAAGACCTCATTGGTCACCACACCCCCGCCGACCATGGTCAGCACGGCGATCTGCGGGTCGATCAGCCCGGGCGGCGCATACGCGCGGGCATGCGGCGCGATCACGTGGATCGTCGCGACTTCCTCGCCGAAGAGGAAGCGCGCGACGTCGATCTCGTGAACGAGCGCATCCGAGACGAGTCGCTCGCTGGCGAAGTTTGCCGTGGGGACGCCCTTGTTCCGGTGGACGTTGTGCATCAGCAACAGCCGCTCGATGCGGCCGTCGGCGACGAGCTGTCGCAGCTGGACGTATTCGGGATCGAAGCGCCGCATGAAGCCGACCGTGATCACGTGCCGACCCAGGGTGCGCTCGGCCTCGACCAGCGCGAGCGCGCTGGCCGGCTCGGCGGTCATCGGCTTTCGCACAGCGTGGGCTTACCCACGTCCAGGCAGGCCCGGATCTGTTCCTTGTGGGCGATCGCGGGCGAAGCAATGATCACGGCATCGACCTCCGGGTCGCCGATCAACTCCAGCGGATCGCCGATCGGTCGCACGCCCGGATAGCGCGAGGCACACGCCGCGGCCCGGTCGGGAGCGGGATCGGATACCGCCACCAGCTCGGCACCGACGGTGCGGCCGGCGACGCGCTCGACGTGAACGGCGCCCATCATCCCCACACCGATGATCCCGACCCGGAGCGCTCGCGTCGCGGCCGCCACGTTGGCCGATACCGCGCGTACCGCGCATTGCGTGACCATGCACCTGGTGCCGGCTTCTTTCGACAGGCTGGATTGCCGAGCCCCCGGTGATCTCGACGTGCCGGATTTGTGCTCTCGACGGGTGCCCAGCCCGCGGCGAGCGGGCACCGGTCCGCGGCCAAGCTGCATACCATCGGTGCATGGCAAGCACGAAGACCCCACTCGATCGCGTCGTGATCCGATTCGCGGGCGACTCCGGCGACGGTATGCAGTTGACCGGCGACCGCTTCACCGCCGAGACCGCGGCGCTGGGGAACGACCTGTCCACGCTGCCGAACTTCCCCGCCGAGATCCGCGCTCCGCAGGGCACGCTCCCAGGCGTCTCGAGCTTCCAAGTGCACTTTGCCGACCATGACGTGCTCACCCCCGGCGATGCGCCCGATGTCCTTGTCGCGATGAACCCCGCCGCGCTCAAGGCCAATCTGCGCGATCTGCCGCGCGGCGCAACCATCATCGCCGACGCCGACGAGTTCTCCACGCGCAATCTGGCCAAGGTCGGCTATGCCACCAACCCCTTGGAGGACGGCTCGCTGGAGTCCTGGCACCTGCACAAGGTCCCGCTGACCAGCATCACCGTCGAGGCCCTCACCAGCTTCAGCGCCCTGACCCGCAAGGAGAAGGAGCGCGCGAAGAATATGTTCGCGCTCGGCCTGCTCTCCTGGATGTACTCGCGCCCCACATCCGGCACCCGCGCCTTCTTGACCAGCAAGTTCGGAGCCAAGCCCGACCTGCTCGCGGCCAATCTCGCCGCCCTCGACGCCGGCTGGAATTACGGTGAGACCACCGAGGATTTCATCTCCTCTTATGAAGTCGCACCGGCCCCGATGGCCGCCGGCACCTACCGCAATGTCACCGGAAACACCGCGCTCGCCTACGGCCTGGTCGCCGCCGCCCATCGCGCCGGCCTGCAGATCGTCCTCGGGTCCTACCCGATCACCCCGGCCTCGGACATCTTGCACACCCTCGCCGGGCTCAAGCGCTATGGCGTGCTCACCCTCCAGGCCGAGGACGAGATCGCCGGCATCGGCATCGCCCTCGGTGCGAGTTTCGGGGGCAAGCTCGGCGTCACTTCCACCTCGGGACCGGGTCTGGCCTTGAAGTCCGAGACGATCGGTCTTGCGGTCTCGCTCGAACTGCCGCTCGTCGTCATCGACGTCCAGCGCGGCGGACCGTCGACCGGCCTGCCCACCAAGACCGAGCAGGCCGACCTGCTGCAGGCGATGT
>NZ_DAOQZV010000220.1:0-5323 GCF_035343835.1 Nostocoides sp.
GGCGAGCGCCCCGACGAAGGCGTCGCCCGCCCCCGTCGTGTCGACGACCTCGCCGCCGGGCACCGCTGCCGCCGGCACGTGCTCGCCGTCCCACACCGCACCGCTGGGGCCGAGAGTCACCAGCAGAGACCCGCCCGTCCCGAGATCGGCATCGGCGAGACGAAGCGCCTCGTGCTCATTGGCAACCACCGGATCCGCGACCGCCAAGGCGGGCGGGTCCAGGACCGCAAAGGGCGCGACATTCAGGACCACCCGCGCTCCGCGGTCCGCCGCCCATTCCGCAACCGCAGCCACCACGCGGTGGGGAATCTCCAACTGCAGAACGACGACGTCGCCCGGCCCGACGCCAGGCACCGCTTGCGCGTCCGTCAACGCCACTTCGGCATTCGCCCCGGCCACGATGACGATGGTGTTCTCGCGCCCCGCGTCCAATGTGACGTATGCCGTGCCCGTTGGCTCGCCGCCGACGACGCGCACCGCACGGACGTCGATGCCCAACTGCGCCAAGCGATTCCGGTAGGCGACACCATAGGGATCGTCGCCGACACAGCCGACCATGACAACGTCCGCGCCCGCCCTGGCAGCCGCCACGGCTTGGTTCGCCCCCTTGCCGCCGGCCATCAGATCGAGCCGCAAGGCGCTGATCGTCTCCCCCGGTTTGGGGAAGTCGTCGACATGCGCGACGTGATCGACATTGATCGAGCCCACAACGATGACCCGGCCCATCACGCACCCACCGCTGCGGCACCGACGGCCGCAGTTGTGCGCGCGCCAGCCCGCAAGGTGTCCAGCCACAGTCGGGCATAGCGCGGCCCGTCGATGCCCAGGCCGACGTCCACGACGACATCCGACTGCCCGTGCGGGTCGTGCGTCAGGTCGCCCGACCAGTCCCGGTGGTCGACAACGGTCCGGCCGCGCGTGTAGCGCCCGGCCAACTCCACGCGTACCGGCAAGGTCCGCGTCTGCAGACCGTCGGGATCGGCCACTGCGCACACCGCACCGGCGTCACCGATGGTCGCCGCGTCGGCGTCGAAGCGCTCGCATTGGAACGCGATCAACCGGCCTCCCAATCCGGCTGCTCCGGTGGGGTCCGCCGCGACCAATTCGGCGGCGTCGAGGGCCGAGACCTGGGGCTCGTAGAAGACATCCAGCCCGAACATCGTCAGCGGAATGCCCAGGTCCGCGGTCGCGTCGAAGACGATCGCCGCGGCCTCCGGGTCGTGGAAGATGTTGAACTCGGCGGACGCCGTTGCGTTGCCGATGGCAGCCGACCCACCCATGAACACGATGCGCTCGATCCCTTCTGCCGCAAGGGGATAGGTCCGCAGCAGCAGCGCGATATTGGTCAACGGAGCCAGCGGGATGACCGTGACCCGCTCCCCCGCGGCGGCCGCGGCGCGCAGGGTGTCGCGCAGCAACTCCACCGCGTGGCCCGGGATCGGCGCGCGCGTGGACGGGGCCCAGTCGAGATCGCCCATCCCGTCCTCGCCGTGCACGTGCCGCGCGTCGACCGGGTCCTCCAGCAGCGGCCGGTCCGCCCCCGCCGCCACCGGCACGTCGGGCCGGCCGGCCGCGTCGAGGACGGTGAGCGTGTTGCGGACGACATCGGCGAGCGGCGCATTGCCGCCGACACATGTGACCGCCCGCAGATCGAGCCCCGGGTGCAGGGCCGCGAGCAGCAGGGCGCAGGCATCGTCGACTCCGGTATCGACGTCGAGAATCACCGGGACAGCCGTCATGGGGCGCAGCCTATTGCGCCCCAACCCCGCGCCGTGTTGGGGCGTCTACGCTCACGAAGGGATTCAGTCAGAAAGGTTGAGCGGAATGCGACGAGTCACGAGCGGGCGAGCGGGCGGCATACGGACCGGGAACGGACGTGGTTGCCGCCGGCGGGTCGCCGGGCTGGTCGCGGGCGGCGGCGCCACAGCCGCTCTGCTCGCCTCCGGCGCCCCGGCGTATGCCGTTCCCGTCGCCTCCGCGAGCACGTCACCGACGTCGAATCTCACGCTCTCCCAACGCTCCTGCGTCAGCGACCTGGTTGCGTCCATGACCGTGAACCAGCGGGTCGGCCAACTGATCTGGGTCGGTCTGGACGCGTCGGCGGCTCCGTCCGGCGTCGACTCGACCGTGCGGTCCTACGCGCTCGGCGGCGTGGTGCTGCTCGGCGGCTTCCACAGCGGGCGGACCTCGGTGGCCACGACGACGCATCACCTCTCCGGGCTGGCCGACCCACGCGTGGGACTCTTCGTCTCGGCGGACCAGGAGGGGGGCTATGTCCAGCAATTGCAGGGCTACGGCTTCACCGACCTGCCGACGGCCTTCACCCAGGGCACGAAGTGGGCGCCCAGCACGCTGGTGACGCAGACCACGACGGTGGCCAAGCAGATGCGCGTCGCCGGGGTCAACGTCAACCTCGCGCCGGTCGCAGACACGGTGAGCAAGTCCTTCATGCCGTACAACCGGCCGATCGGCTACTACTTCCGCAACTACGACTACTCGGCCGACCGCGTCGCCACCGACGTCAACACCGTCGTCGCCTCCATGCACGCTGGTGGGGTCGCTGCCACCGTCAAGCACTTCCCCGGCCTCGGACGCGTCACCGGCAACACCGACACGTCGGCGACCGGGATCACCGACGACGTGACGGAAGCGACGTCGGGCTATCTCATTCCGTTCAAGTCCGGCATCGCGGCCGGCGCCGATTTCGTGATGATGAGTTCGGCCTGGTATCCCAAGATCGACTCGACCCGACAGGCGGTGTTTTCGCAGGCGACGATCAGCGGTCTGCTGCGCGGATCCATCGGCTACCAGGGCGTCGTCGTCACCGACGATATGGGCAATGCCGTTGCGGTGCAGTCGACTCCGGTGGGCAGTCGCGCCACGCGCTTCATCACCGCGGGCGGCGACATCATCCTCACCGGCAACCCGGCGACGGTGGGCCCGATGATTTCGGCCATCCTGGCGGCCCGCCAAAAAAGCCCGTCCTTCGCCGCCAAGGTCGATGACTCGGTGGCTCGCGTCCTGGCCCTGAAGACCGGGCGCGGGCTGACCACCTGCTCGTGAGAGCGGGGTCAGCCCGCGCGCAGGTCGTCCCATCAGACGCGCAGGCGCGTCGCTGTGGTCGACCGGCAGACGTGGCCGGTCAGGCTCGGAAGGCGACCCACTGCGACTGCATACGGGCGATCTGGCCGCTGGTGAACTGGGTCATGCACGCGTCATCGGTGTAGTCCATGAAGTTGGTGATCGGGTCCTTCCCCGCCTGCCGGGCGCACGAGTCGCGCCCGGTCGGGCAGCCAAAGGCCGCGGACTTCTCGGCCGGCGTGTCGTCGACATAGTCGCCCTTGCCGGTGCACCCGCCCTGGAAGGTGTGGTAGAGCCCAAACCAGTGCCCGGCCTCATGGGTGGCCGTGTCGCCGAGGTTGTAGGGCGCCGCGGTGCCGCCGGGCAGGGACTGATCGAGCAGGACGACGCCGTCCATCACGTCATAGGTCGACTTGGGGAAGGTTGCCCAGCCGAGCAAGCC
Organism: Nostocoides sp.; assembly: GCF_035343835.1. Classification (NCBI taxonomy): domain Bacteria; kingdom Bacillati; phylum Actinomycetota; class Actinomycetes; order Micrococcales; family Intrasporangiaceae; genus Nostocoides; species Nostocoides sp. The sequence goes on from NZ_DAOQZV010000220.1 coordinate 3,524, forward strand.
GCCGCCGAGGTTGGCGCTGTAGAGGTTGAGGTCGGCCTTGGTGCCCTTGCGCAGCGCCGTCTTCATGTTGCGCTCGGCGGTGGTGCCCGAGGTCAGCCCGTTGTACCAGGTCGCGTTGTTGGTGTAGTCCGTCGCGGCCAGCGTGAAGGAGAAGCCGGTGGCGGCATAGGCGGCGTTGAGGACCGAGATCTGGTTGGCGATCATCGACGAGCTGAGATTGCCCGTGGCGCCGTCGGTGATGACGTGCATGTAGACCTTGACGGTGACCGGGGTGAAGGCCGCGCGGCCCCCCTTGGTGGCCAGGGCGGCGGCGAGCCGCGACTCCATGGCGGCGGCCTGGGCGGCCGTGATCTCGTTCGCGTCCTTGCGGTTGCCGCCCTGAGCGGCCCGGCCGATGTTCACGCTGTCCCTATGCGCGACACAGGCGCTGGGCGTGTCGGTGGCCCCCAGCGGGCGAGCCTGCGCGGGTGCGCTCACGGCCAGGGCGGCCAGGGTTGTCATCGCGGTGGCGGCGGCGAGTCGACGTGCACTCATTATTGGTCTCCGTTCGGGAGGTCTGGCGGGCCGGCCGACGTGGCGGCAGCGCGCTGGTCGCGCGGCCTCGGTGCCGCGCGCAGTCAAGAATGGCGCACTTCCGCCCACTTTTCTACCGATCGGTAACGACGGAATGCCGCCGATTCACGAGCAGGTTGTCAGCCCCCGTGCGGTCTTCAACGTGAGCACTCGCGTCACGGCCGCGGCCACCTGATCGGCGAAGACGGGGTCGGCGGCGGCCTGCGCCAGCACCACCTTGGACATGATTGGTATGTCGCTCGGCCGGGCCGTCAGGACGATGTCACCGCCCGCGGCGATGAAGCCGGTGGCGCGATTGCCGATGGGGACGGCCGCCACCGCGGCGGCCGCACCGACGTCATCGGTGATGACCACGCCGGCATACCCCAAGCGATCGCGAAGCAGGCCGGTGACGATCGCGGGCGCGAAAAGCGCCTGTCCCTCAGCGATCTTCGGGTAGTTCGCCGAGCTGACCATCACGAAGTCGGCACCCGCCGCGATGCCGGCCGCGAAAGGCGCGAGATCGGGATCGGTGACGGTGGCGACGTTGTCGGTGATGCCCGTGCTCGCGGTGTCGGTGTTGCCGGCGATGCGCCCGATGCCCGGGAAATGCTTGACGGTCGCGGCGACTCCCCCGGCATGCATGCCGTCGATGAAGGCGGTCACCGATTGCGTGACCACCTCGGGGGTGGCGCCGTATTCGCGGTGATAGCGGCCGATCGGGCCATTGGCCGTGCCGATGTCGGCGGGCACGGTGTCCGCGACCGGAGCGAGGTTGACATTGACGCCGGCGGCGCGCAATTCCTCCGCCCAGCCGGTGGCCGAGGTGGTCAGCGCGGCCGAGCCGAGGCGGGACTGCTGCTCGGCGGACGGGATCACGGAGAATCCGGCGCCCTTGAGTTGCTGGACCTGCCCGCCCTCCTGGTCCGCGGCGACGAAGAGTGCCGGGCCGCTGGCATACGAAGCGACCTGGGAGGCAACCGATTTGACGGTTGCGGCACCGGACCAGCCGTCGAGGAAAATCACCCCACCCGCGCCATAGGTCGCGACCGCAGTCTTGACGCCGGGTGCGCCCGACGCGGGTTCCAGACCGACCATGAGCAACTGGCCGACCCGCGCGCGATTGCTCATCCCGGCGGCGAGTTTGGCTATGCACGCCGCCCTGGCGTCGACGGTCGCCGACGGCGTGGTGGAGGTGCTCGGCGTATCCGTGGCGGCTGTCGTCGCCGACGCGCTCGGCGTCGCGCC
>NZ_DAOQZV010000221.1:0-5268 GCF_035343835.1 Nostocoides sp.
ACCGGCATGGCCGACCGCCTCCGCGCCGCCGGTGGCGAGTGCCTGGTGCGCTCCGCCCCCGGCTCCGGCACGGTCGTCTCCGGCTGGCTGCCGGTGTGACCGGCCGTTCGCCGACTAGCGCAGGCCGCGAACGCTGGCCGGGTTGAGGATGAGCCGGCGCCAGAGCCGGTCCCGCTCTGCCGCACTGAGTTTCGCCTCGTCGGCAGCATCCGCCCACCCGCTCTCGACCGCATCGACGATGCGATCGACCCGGCTGCGCGCGTCCGCAATAGTGAGTCCGTATGCCGGGGCGGCGCGGACCAGTGCGGGGAGTTCCGCGGCCCGTTGCCCGTCGAGTCCGTAAGCCATCGCCTGATACGCCGTCTCCCCCGATCGCGGCTGGGGGCAGATGTCGTATGCCGGGGTGAGCGTTAGTCCGCGCCCGTCCCAGAACGCCGCGTGGTTGCGGGCATGGTCGTCGAAGTTGCCGAGGGCGATATAGGCGGCGATGCGTTCGAACACTTTGGCGGCGGCATCGTCTCCACCTTCGGTGAGCACCGCAACCAGGTCAGGATAGGTCGCGTATCGGCCGGCCATCTCCTCCAGCCCCAGAAGGGTCAGCCCCGAGACCACGTGCCGGCGTGCGCCCTCGACACGATCGAAGCGGCGGACCAACAGCGCGTCTCGTCCGCTGATCCGTCGTAGCGACGTCTCTGCGGCGTCGATCCCGGCCATTCTCGCCAGGGCCATTGCCCGCAGCCTCGGCTTTGACAACCGGATAGCGGTCGGTCGAGGACGAGAGCTTCGCCAGGAACTCGACTCCGTTGTCACGCAAGAGGATCTTGGGTCGAGCACCACCAACGCTGGTCCCGTGCACAAGGGCTGCCGCGATCTCCGCCGGGAGCCGCTCACCCGCGTCGAGTCGTTCGGCGGCGTCCAGGAGATCGGCGACGGGCGCGGTGTCAGACCGAGCGACATACGCATCGGGGCGCGCCTGGAAGTCGTTGGCACCGATGCGATTCGACCCGGAGAGCAGCATCAGGTTGACCTCGGTGAGGCTGTCGTCGTCCGGGTTGCCCGTCATCCGGGTGGCGATGACTCGGCGTCCCCACGCGTCCGGCGATCCGTCCCGAAGGCACGATGGCATGGCCAGGCCGGGGAGCGGCTCTATCGGACCGCTGCGCAGCGGCAGTTCCGGGCCATACAGGCTGATGGCGTCGGCGCGATCGAGGTAGCTGCGGGCGTAGGCGAAGGCCAGACCTCCCTGGGTCGCGCGCAGCCGACCGGCGGGGACGGGCGCCACGGCGCCGGGGAGCCACGTCCACACGACCGCCTCAGAAGTCATCGTCGATCTCGATCTTCTCGGCGTGAACGCGCGCGGGCATCAGGGCAAGGGTCTCGGCCCCGACGCGCCGCAACCGGACCAGTTCGGTGCCTTCGGCCCCAAAGAGCCGAACCCCGGACAGTGCCGCCGCGCTGAAGACCGTCCCCACGGCCACGTGAAGTTGGCCGGTCTCGATCGCCGTGACGGTGGGCCGGCTGACGCCAAGAAGCTGCGCGAGCTTGGCCGCGGTCCAGCCTTTCTGCTGCCGGGCGATACGGATCCGCTGCCCGAGCACTTCCGCCGCAGCGGCGGCTTCCGGGTGCACGTATCGAGCCATGATGCCAAGAATATCTCGCCTTATGTCCCTACGTGCTGAGAATTCTTTCCAGTCATACGTAAGGCGGGCGCTCGCGGCTGTCCTGCGGGCTGTCGTTGCGTGGGGTCGGCGCGCCCTTCCGTGGCCATCTGCACTATTCCCCTAGAGAAGGCCAGCGAAGAGGGATACGGGAGTACGGGTCATTGAGTATGGTTAACCATATGACGACGACGATCGAGCTCCCGGACGCCCTGGCGGGCGAAGCCCGCTAGCTCGCCCGTCAGGAGGGGACGACCCTGCGCGACCTGGTCGTGACCGGCCTGCGGGCGGAGGTCGATCGGCGCCGAACCGTGGTGGCCGTGGATCTCATCTGCCCAACGTTCGCCGGGCAGGGCCTGGCGGTGGACCTAACACCCCCGGCGGCGCTCGCCCGGGCATACGGCCTCCCCGAATGATCGCGCTCGACACCAATCTTCTCGTCTATGCCCACCGCGAGGACTCACCCCATCACCAGGGCGCACGAGCGGCTATCCAACGGGCGGTCGCTCACCGAGGGGGATGCGCGATTCCCTGGGCCTGCCTGCATGAGTTCCTGGCCGTCGTAACGCACCCGCGAATCTACGCGCCGCCGACCCCGGTGCCGCTTGCGCTCGACGCCGCCCGCAACCTTGCCGGTCACCCAGGCATCCAACTGATCGGCGAGTCGCGCGATCACCTCGACGTCTCAGGCACCTGCTCGCCCCAGGGACCGTCACGGGTGCCCGGATTCACGACGCGCGGATCGCGGCGATCTGCCTGGCGCACGGCGTCGATGCGCTGTGGTCGGCCGACCGGGACTTCAGCTGGTTCCCGCAACTGCGGGTGGTGAATCCGTTGTCCGTCCAATCCCAGGCCTAAGGTTTGCCGCTCCGGCCGCCGGCGCCTCGGTCATCCAGTGGTGCCGGCACTACCACGCAGATGCCGGGCTCCACGCCTGACATGGCGCCGTGACCGGGGCGAGAGTGGGTGGCGCGGCATACCGCCGCCCCAGCCGAGGAGGCCGTATGCCGTCCGCTTGCCCATCGTCCACCGTTCCGAAGCCTGGTCGGGGCGGCCGGCGACCGGTGGCACTGTCGGCTCTGGCCGCGACCGTCTTCCTCGGCGCGAGCGCCTGCGGTGCCTCGGGATCGACGAGCGGCACGCCGGCATCGCCCGCCACGGACACAACGGCGTCAACGGCAATGCCGTCCTCCGAAACGAGGGCGACGTCCTCACCGGCGAGCACGTCACCGACCAGCACCAACACGGACGCGTCAGCCACGACTCCCCCCGCAGGCGCAGGGGGCCTGCCGAAGGATCACAGCGTGTGCGCCCTCATCGACCTCGGAACCGCGACGACGCTCCTCGGCAGCAAACCCACGACCCTGAAGATCCCCGACACCAGCGATGACATGGTCACCCACGTCGACCGGTGCAACTGGAGCGCGGCCGAGTCCTCGCTCGCCTACCAGGTCAACCGCTACGCGAACCCCGCCATGGCTGCCACGATCGTCCGGGGTATCACCGGTCACATGCCCCCGGCGGCGCAGTCGCTCGACTTCCCGCCGAGCGGCAAGGGATTCGTGGTCGCCATCGGCGCCAAGGCCATGGGGCGGGCGATCGTTCCACTCACCAGCGGTGTCGTACTCGACCTGACCACCACAGCCGCGACCTCGGCGAAGGCCGAGGCACTCCTGCACCAGCTCGCCGACACCCTGACTCGCGCTGTCGGCTGACAAGGGGTCTGTCCCGTACGCGCGTTCGGCGACAGATGACCGGCATGCGCGAGCTCGGAAATGGGGCCATGCGACCGGGCCACGCCACACGAGGCCGAGCCGGCGCCTCTGCGAGACTGCGGGCATGGCCGAGGAAACCCGCTACATCACCTGTGTCCTGTGCGAGGCCAGTTGCGGGCTCGAGGTGACGATCGACGGGGAGGAGGTCCGCGGCATCCGGGGACATAACGCCGACCCGCTCTCGCGGGGGCACATCTGCCCCAAGGCGATCGCGTTGCAGGACCTGCACACCGATCCCGACCGCCTGCGCACGCCGGTCCGTCGCGTCGGCGCCCCCGGGGCGGACGCGACGTGGGAGCCGATCGGCTGGGAGGAGGCCTTCGACCTGGTGGCCGAGCGGATCGTCGCGATCCAGGCCGAGCACGGCAACGACGCGGTCGCGGCCTATCTCGGCAACCCGAATGTGCACAGCGTCGGCGCGCTCACGCACGGCGTCAACCTGGTGCGAACCATCAAGTCCCGCAACACCTTCAGTGCCACCTCGGTCGACCAACTCCCCCACCAGTTGATGGCGTGGGCGCTCTACGGGCACCAATTCCTCCTGCCGATCCCCGACATCGACCGGACCGATCTGCTCGTGCTCTTCGGCACCAACCCGATGGCCAGCAATGGCTCGATCATGACCGTACCCGACTTCCCCGGCCGGCGGCGCGACCTCAAAGCGCGCAGCGGGCGCCTCGTCGTCGTCGACCCGCGCCGCACCGAGACGGCCAAGGTCGCCGACGACTACCTCCCGATCCGCCCCGGCAGCGATGCGTATGTCCTGCTCGCGATGGTGCGCACGATCCTCGCCGAGGACCTCGCCCGCCCGGCGGACTACGTCGACGGCATCGACGCCGTCCGCGAGGTCGTCGGCCCGTTCACCGCTGAGCGGGCGGCGCAGGCGAGCGGCATCCCGGCCGACCGGATCACCGACCTCGCTCGCGCGATCGCGGCCGCGCCGAGCGCCGCGGTGCACGCGCGGATGGGGGCGTCCACGCAGGCATACGGCAGCGTGGCGCAGTGGGCGGCGCAGGCGATCAACATCCTGACCGGCAACCTCGACCGGCCCGGCGGGACGATGTTCACCAGCCCGGCGATCGACATGGTCGGCAAGAAGCTGATCGGCGGAGGGCACCTCGGGTCCTGGTCGACGCGCGTGCGCGGGCTGCCGGAGTTCGGCAGTGAGCTGCCGGTGTCGGTGCTCGCCGAGGAGATCACCACGCCCGGCGACGGCCAGATCCGGGGGCTGGTGTGCATCGCCGGCAACCCCGTCTCGTCCACGCCCGCCGGCTCGGCCCTCGGCGACGCCCTCGCCGGCCTGGAGTTCATGGTCGCCATCGACTTCTATGTCACCGAATCCACCCGGTATGCCGATGTCATCCTCCCGCCGACCGGGCCCCTCGAGCGCGACCACTACGACCTGATCTTTCACACGCTCGCGGTCCGCAACACCGCGCGGTGGAGCCCGGCGCTGTTCGAGAAGCCCGAGGAGGCGCGGCACGACTGGGAGATCGCGCGCGAGTTGGCGCTGCGGATCATCGCGCTGCGCGCGGCGGCCGAGGCCGGGAGCGGGATCAAGGGGGCGGCGACGCGGGTGCTGCACACGGTCAAGGACCTGCCACACGTCGTGGAGGCGCAGGCCCGCTTCCGCACCACGCCGAAGCAGCAGGTCGACCTCCTGCTGCGGACGTCCGGCCACGGGCTGAGCGTGGCCAAGCTGGCCGCCACCCCGGGCGGGGTGGACCTCGGGCCGTTGGAGCCGCGCCTGCCCGACCGGCTGGCGACGCGCGACCAGCGGATCGACCTCGCGACGCCGCTCGATGCGGCGTTGCCGTACGTGCCGGCGGCAGCGT
>NZ_DAOQZV010000222.1:0-5233 GCF_035343835.1 Nostocoides sp.
GGACCTCGCCCTCCTGGGGCTTCTCCTTGGCCGTGTCCGGGATGACCAGGCCGGACGCCGTCGTCTGCTCAGCCTCAAGGGACTTGATGACGATGCGGTCTTCGAGCGGCTTGATGGAAACCGACACGATGACTCCTTCACTATTCGACTACGAATGAATCGGAAACAAGAGGTCGTGCGCCTGATGCAACTCGCCGTCGCGGGGGTCGAGCTGCGGTGCACGATTGGCACTCACACGGGGAGAGTGCCAATCGCCAATCTATGCCGCGATTAGCACTCGGTCAACTCGAGTGCCAGTTGACTTTTTGGTTTCATCTCCTCAGCGCTCGGCGGGTCGGCTCCTTCGTCGCCGCCCCGTTTCGCTCGATCGTCGACAAACGCGGTCGTAGGTGGTCACCCCTGCGCTCTCACCTCAGCTCGCGTTCGTCTCCCCAGCGCTCGGCGACAGACGGGTCGTAGTGGTCGCCTGGCCGCGCCCGCGCAGGCTGCGCGAGTCAGCGCAGGCGCATGGTCTGCGTGGTTTCGGTGGAGCCGGGGCGCAAGGGGCTGGCAACGCCGGTGCGCTCGAAGCCGAAGCGCTCGTAGACGGCGATCGCCTCCGGATTGGCCACATTGACGTCGAGCACGACGATGCGGCCGGCTGCCGACGCATCGTCGAGGAGGACGTGCAGGATCGCCGTCGCGTGGCCCCGCCCGCGCGCGGCCGGGTCGGTCCAGACCGCAACGACGTGCAGGTGATCCCCCTCGTCATAGGTCCCGCCGACCGCGACGGTGTCGCCATCGGGCGCCGTCGCGACTGCGGCACCGCGGCTACGGACTCGCCAGTCCTCCTTGGCGAAAGCGACCTCCCGCTCGTAGGCCGACCCGAACGCGGTGGGCGCCTCGCGCAGGGCACGCAGGCGGATGTCGCGAAAGAGCGCCCAGTCATCCGCGGTCAGCCGTCGCACGCTCATGACCGCGAGGCTGTCAGGTGGGTGGGTCGCGCAGCAACCGGATTCGCCGGTGCCCCACCTCCCGGCGGGGGCAGTGTTGGATGGGCGGGTGGATGTCGCCTCCGTGCGCTGGCTCGGCTCCCCCGCCGGGCGGGCCGTGCTTCGCGACCTCGGCCCGTATGACGAGTCGGCGGCTGTGGGTGTATCGGCGCGTTTGCGTGCCGGCGGATTGGCTCCCGATCTGGTAGCGGCGGCCCTGACCCAGCAGCGATTGCGGACGCGGGCCCGGGAGAAGTTCGGGGAGTTGGCCGACGGGATGCTGTTCACGGCGGACGGCCTGGAGCAGGCCACGCGCTTCGAAATCGCCGCCGGGCACGCCGAACGCTTCGCTCAGGCGTCGATTGCCACTGCACATGACTTAGGTTGCGGCATCGGCTCGGACGCGATGGCGCTGGCCGCCCTCGATGTGACCGTCGCGGCGATCGACGCGGATCCGGTGACAGCCGCCGTGGCGGATGCCAATCTGCGCCCGTGGCCGGATTCGCGGGCCCGGGTCGGGTTGGCCGAAGACTGGGTCGCCCCGCCAGGTGCAGGGCGCGACCGCGTTGGCGCCTGGCTGGACCCGGCGCGCCGAGTGGGCGGAGTCGCCGATGCGGCCGGCCGGACGCGGCGGGTTATCCGGCTCGATGACATCGCGCCGAGTTGGACGACGGTCTTGTCGATCGCGCAGGCCGTGCCGGCAACCGGGGTCAAACTCTCGCCCTCCTTCCCCCACGACCAACTGCCGCGCGGCGCCGAGGCGCAATGGGTCTCGCGGGCCGGTGAGTTGCTGGAGTGCACGGTGTGGTTCGGCCCGCTGGCGCGCACCCGCGGTCGGAGTGCGCGCGTGCTGCGGCCCGGGCAGGCGCCGATCGAGGTCACTGAAGACACCGCGACGGCGGACGTGCCGTGCGTGGGTGGGGTAAACGAGGTGCACCCCTGGCTCTACGAGACCGACCGGGCTCTGGTCCAGGCGGACTTGGTCGGCGCGGTGACCGCGGCAACGGACGGGCGCGAACTGGAACCGGGGCTCGGCTATGTGACGGCGCACACGGCATACGGGCTGGGGTATGCGCGCCGGTATGCGGTGCGGGATGTGCTGCCGCTCAACGTCAAGGCGCTCCGCGCCTGGCTACGGGCGCGCCAGATCAGCGGGGTGACGATCAAGAAGCGCGGCGTGCGCCTGGATGAGGCGGGCCTGATGCGGCAGTTGAAGGTCCGCCCGGGCGCCGATGCGACCCTCCTGCTGACTCGCGTGGCCGGACACAACGCGGTGCTGGTGCTGGACCAGGACTGATGCGAGTCATCGATGAGTGATATCGCGGTCAGGACCGCGATATCACTCATCAATAGCCGGTGACACGAAGCACCGGGCACCCGGGCGTGCGACAGGCCCGCGACGGCCAGCGAGCGCCCTGGGCTTGGGCCGTGGCCACCACCTCCGCGGCGATCGAGCAGGGCGAACGCGTGACTTCGAGCCAGCCGTAGCGCAGGTGGCTTCGGCGCCGCCCGGCCAGGGCGTTGATCTTCTGGCGATCGGTCAATGCCGTTGCGGCAGTGTGGAAGAGGAGTCCATCGAGTTCGACGCAGAGGTTGGCGTCATCCCAATCGAGGTCGAAACGGCGTCCCTGACCGCGCACGACTAGCGGGGTCTGACGGGTCGGCGCAGGGATGCCGTGCGGGCGCTCGACATCGCGAAACCAGCGCAACTCCAGTGCGCTCTCGCAACCGTCGGCCTCGTCCGCGAGCACGGCCTCGAGCAGATCCCGCTTGCCGTGCCTCGGCCACGTGGCGAGCTCGGCTCGAAGCCGACGCATCGTCGTGCGGCGCTGCTGTAGGGCACGGCCGATGAGCGCGAGGGTGACGTCATCCGACTCCTCGTCAGCCAGCCCGATCACGGTTGACTCGATGGTGGTGCGGGGCGGCCAAATCTCGCTCCGCACCGTGAGCCGGCGCGAGGTGACGACGTGGAGACCCGCCGGGACGGCAATACGGCGCCCATGGGGCACCACGATGCCGATGACGTCGGGCTCGACATCGCTCAGTCCGTCCACCAAGGCCGCGGACCATCCCATCAGGCCGGCGGACATCGAGTGGCCGCCGTCCCTCAGCCGGGTCGACGGACGACTGGTGGCCAGAACTGCGGCGCCGGCCCGCGTCGCCCAGTCGACCGGACCGGAATGGGTGACAAAGATGCCGTGGTGGATCCGCTGCCAGCGACCGCTGTCCACCTTCCACCGCACCGCCTGCTCGCCATAGGCCGCCCGCGCCTGGACGAGGGTGAGCAGCGGCAGGGCGCCGAGCGGCGGGAAGGTGAACCCGCGCGCTCGGGGATGGTGCGGCATACGGCCAGGCTGCCCGCAGACGCCGGATCCGTCGACCGGGACTCGGGCGGGCTGTGGACAACTCGCGGCGCTGTTCGGTTATCGATGAGTGATATCGCGGCCCTGACCGCGATATCACTCATCAATAGCGTCAGCTCACGGCGTTGAGCGCGTCGCGCCACGCGATCCACGGCTCGGCGACGGACAGGTCGTAGTCCGGCCCGCCGATGCCGAGCGTGAAGAGCCGGGCACCGAGGTCATGCAACGGCCGGCCTTCGACCTCGGGAGCGTCGGGCAGCCGGCCTTCGCGCCCGCGCCCGCCGACCCCCACGGAGATCTCGATGTCGGCCAGGTCCCGGCCCTCGCTCGCGCAATGCCCGCGCAGGACGTCGATCTTGTGCGCCAGATCGTCGCCCTGGACGAACGTATGCCAGATGTCGGCGTGGCGCGCAACGAACTTCAGCGTCTTCTTCTCGCCACCGCCGCCGATGAGCACCGGGATCTTGCGCGTGGGCGCCGGATTGAGCTGCTCCCAACGGGCCTCGATGACCGGCAGCGCCTCGCCGAGGTCGTCCAGCCGGCTGCCGGCGGTGCCGAACGGATAGCCGTATTCGATGTAGTCGCGCTCCGCCCACCCGGACCCGATCCCGAGGATCAGCCGCCCGTCGCTGATGTGGTCGACGGTGCGAGCCATGTCGGCGAGCAGGTTCGGGTTGCGATAGCTATTGCAGGTGACCAGGGCACCTATCTCGACGCGGCTGGTCTGCTCCGCCCAGGCCGCGAGCATGGTCCAGCACTCGAAGTGCTTGCCGTCCTCGTCGCCGTAGAGCGGATAGAAGTGATCCCAGTTGAACAGGACGTCGACGCCCATGTCCTCGGCGCGAATAACGGCCTCGCGGATCTGGGCATAGTCGGCCTGCTGGGGGTGAAGTTGGACACCGATGCGGATAAGTCGGTCGCTCATCCGCCTACCGTATGCCGTGGGCTGCCGCCGCCCTGCTCACTCCCCAACGCGCAGCCGACCCAGATCCGCGACGGACCGTCAACGGCGACGATCCGACGAATCTTGCGGACACCTTAGATGTCGAGCCATTCGCGCCAGCCCCCGTTGAGGACGAGCCAGGCGATCAGGCCGTAGCCGGCCTGTCCGGGATGCCCCGGGATAGTCGCGGCAGCCAGATCCGAGTCCCACTGGTCGTGGCCGAGCAGCGGGCGATAGCAGTCGACGAACGGGATGCCGCGGCGAGCGCAAACGTCGGCCTGGGCGTCGACAAGCACCTCGATGCCGGCGTTGTCCTGCGCATTCGTCCCCGGCGGCGGGCTGACGACGAAGGCCGGGATGCTGCCGCTCTGGGCCTCATCGAGGATCGTCGCGAGGTTGAGGCGGTGCCGGGCGACACTCACGCCGGTGGCGAGGTCGTTTGCGCCGACGCAGAGCACGAGCCGCCGCTCGCCGCGCCCGTCGAAGCGCGCCGGGGCCTCGGCACGGAAGCGGTCGAGCACATCGCCCGACGTCGCCCCGCGCACCCCGAGGTTGTAGGCCGTGAGGTCCACATCCGGTGACTGGCTACGCGCGACCACGCGGGTGACCCAGCCCTGGCCCTTGGGATCGCCCACCCCGGCTACCAGGGAGGCGCCGAGAAAGACCAGACCGACGTCGCGACGGGTGGAAGTGCTGGGTTCGCTCACGCGCCAACCTTAAAGCGCCCGTCCTCCCCCTGCCGAACCGGCGTCTGGGGTGCGCAGCGTCCTCAGCGTTCGAGCCCGACGCCACAAACCCCTCATTTGCCTGGGCAATTCTTCCCCTGCCGACAAGGCAGTTCTGGCCTCGGGCGGGAAAGCTGTCGCCTCGTCCGGGGTCAGGAGTGGCGGGTGGGGCCGAGGTCGCCGTCGGGTTGGGCGCCCGGGGTCGCGACAGCGGCGGCACCGGCCCGGGCT
>NZ_DAOQZV010000223.1:0-5202 GCF_035343835.1 Nostocoides sp.
GACGCCGCGTCGGCGACGCGGTCGAGCGACGACGCCCGGGCGCCAGTGGGGAGCGCCAGTACTTCACCGGCGGCCGGCGCCGCACCAGGACAGCCAGCACACCGCCGCACCTACAGCCACCGGTGCCGTTGCGCCATGAGCCGAGCGGCCGCGAGCGCAGTGGCGACCCGACCGGCGAGATTCCTGTCCACCGTCGCGGGGGCGGGGACGACCACCGATCCACGCGCCCTTAGCCTAGGGCGATGTGAGCTGGACCACGCCGGCGCCCGCCGTCGTGCAACCTCACCGGCGAGCATGCGGCCGGTCGATCTGGGAGGGAGTGACCCCATGAGCGTGATGCGGACCAAGTCCATCGAACAGACGCTCCGCGAGGGCGACGAGCCCGAGTATCAGCTGAAGAAGAGCCTCACGGCGCTCGATCTGACGGTCTTCGGTGTCGGCGTCGTCATCGGAGCGGGCATCTTCACCGTCGCCGGGCGCGCGGCGCATAGCCTCGCCGGCCCGGCCGTCGTGCTCAGCTTCATCCTCGCGGCCGTATGCTGCGGCCTCGCCGCCCTCTGCTACGCCGAGTTCGCGTCCGCAATCCCGGTCAGCGGATCGGCCTACACCTTCTCCTATGCCTCGCTCGGCGAGATCGTCGCGTGGATCATCGGCTGGGACCTATTGCTGGAGTTGCTGCTCGGCGCGAGCGTGGTCGCCCAGGGCTGGTCGGCCTATCTCGGCGTCTTTCTCAGCCGCCTGGGGATCGATATCCCGGCGAGCGTGGGATACGGCTCGCACTTCGACCTACCGGCCTTCCTCCTGGTGGCCTTTCTCACCACCTTGGTGACGATCGGCATCAAGGAATCGGTGCGCGTCAACCTGGCGCTCGTCGCCATCAAGGTCTTCATCGTGCTCTTCGTGATCTTCGCGGGCATCGGCTATATCAACAAGGACAACTACTCCCCGTTCATCCCCCCGGCCGTGGCCAGCGACCACAAGTCCGGGTGGGAAGCCCCGCTCATCGAGCAGATCTTCGGCTTCACCCCGTCGACCTATGGCGTCGCCGGCATCATGGCGGGCGCCTCGCTGGTCTTCTTCGCCTATATCGGCTTCGACGTCGTGGCGACCACCGCGGAAGAGGCCAAGAACCCCAAGCGCGATCTGCCCATCGGCATCATCGCTTCGCTGATCATCTGCACGATCCTCTACTGCGCAGTCGCCATTGTGATGACCGGCATGGTCAGCTACGACAAGTTGTCCGACGAGGCATCGCTGGCGAAGATCTTCGAGGACGTCGGCAAGCCTGGCTACGCGACGCTCATCTCCGCGGGTGCCGTCGCCGGACTGACCACTGTCGTGATGACGCTGCTCATCGGCTCGAGCCGGGTCGTCTTCGCGATGTCCCGCGACTGGCTGCTGCCGCCCGGCCTGGGCAAGGTCAACCCGCGCACCGGCACCCCGGCGCGCATCACCATCGGCCTGGGCATCCTGGTTGCCCTGACCGCCGCGCTGACCCCGGTCGGCAAGCTCGAATACATGATCAACATCGGCACGCTTTCCGCGTTCTTCTTGGTCTCGATCGCGGTCCCGGTGCTGCGCCGCCGGCGTCCGGACTTCGAGCGGCCGTTCAAGGTCCCGTTCAGCCCGTTCCTGCCGTGGGTCTCGGCGGCAATCTGCGCGTACTTGATGCTGACCCTGCCCGTTGAGACCTGGTTGCGGTTCCTGATCTGGATGGGCCTCGGCTTCATCATCTACTTCCTCTACGGCTACAAGCGCAGCCGGCTGGCCGGCCGCCAAGGCCCCCAGGATGACCGCCTCCCGAGCATGACCGGCACCTGATCCGAGCCCGTCGAGCCGCTTCCAGGCCCGATGCCAAACCCCTTGTCCTCCAGATCCGGGCGGGACAAGGGGTTTGGCATGTTCACACGCTTGGATGGTTCGCCGAGCGGCGATGGCGCGCAGCGCTGGCTTCACAAGGCCTTGAGGATGTCCTCCACGCGGGCCTTGGCGTCGCCGAAGAGCATCTGGGTGTTTTCCTTGAAGAAGAGCGGGTTCTGGACACCGGCATAACCGGTGGCCATCGAGCGCTTGAAGACGATCACGTCGTGGGCGTCCCAGACGTGCAGCACGGGCATCCCGGCAATGGGCGATCCGGGCTCATCGATCGCGGCGGGGTTGACGGTGTCATTGGCCCCGATCACCAGCACGACGTCGGTGTCGGGCAGGTCGTCGTTGATCTCATCCATCTCCAGCACGATGTCGTAGGGCACCTTGGCCTCGGCCAGCAGGACGTTCATGTGCCCGGGCAGGCGCCCAGCGACGGGGTGGATGCCGAAGCGGACATTGACGCCCTTGTCACGCAGCTTCCGGGTCAGGTCGGCAACGGCATACTGCGCCTGCGCGGTCGCCATGCCGTATCCCGGCGTGATCACCACCGAGTGCGCATCCGTCAGCAGCGCCGCGGCACCCTCGGCCGTGATCTCGCGGTGTTCGCCGTAGTCGGTGTCGGACGCCACGGTGCCGCCCTCCACCCCGAAGCCGCCGGCGATGACGGAGACGAAGGAGCGGTTCATCGCGCGGCACATGATGTAGGACAGATAGGCGCCGGACGATCCGACCAGGGCGCCGGTGATGATCAGCAGGTCGTTGTTGAGCAGGAAGCCCGCTGCCGCAGCGGCCCACCCCGAGTAGCTGTTGAGCATCGAGACGACGACCGGCATATCGCCACCGCCGATCGAGGCGACCAGGTGCCAGCCGAGGAAAAGCGCCAGCAGCGTCATCACACCGAGCAGGCTCTGCCGCAAGAATTCCTTCTCGTGGGGGATCGCGACATAGGTCACCGTCATCACGACAAAGGCGATGATGATGCCGAGATTGACCAGGTTGTGGGCCGGCAGCATCAGCGGCGCGCTCTTCATCTTGGCCGAGAGCTTCAGATAGGCGACGATTGACCCGGTCAGCGTCACGGCGCCGATGAAAACGCCGACGAAGACCTCGACGTCGTGCACCTTCGGATAGTCGACCGCGGTCTCATAGGAGGAGTTCCACCCCACGAGCACGGCCGCCAACCCGACGAAGCTATGCAGCATCGCAATGAGTTCGGGCATCTGGGTCATCTCGACCCGACGGGCCACGGTGACGCCGATCAGGGCACCGACAACCATCGCCGGCAGGATGAAAACGACTCCCCGCCAGCCCGTTTCGGTGCCCACCGGCATGCCGCCGTATTCGAGACCGACGGTCGCGGCGAGGATCGTGATGACGAGAGCGATCGCCATACCGGCTATGCCGTATCGATTGCCCATGCGGGCGGTGTCGTGCTTCGAGAGCCCGGACAGGGCGAGGATGAAGAGCAGTCCGGCGACGATATAGGCGCCCTGGACGAGGGTGTAGGCGATATTCATCGGGCCGTGTCCTCACGCTTGAACATGTCGAGCATTCGGTCGGTGACGGTGAAGCCGCCGAAGACATTGATGCTGGCGACCAGCACCCCGAAAAACGCGAGCACCGAGACCCACAGCTTCCCCGGGTGCCCGACTTGGAGCAACGCCCCGACAATGATGATGCCGCTGATGGCATTGGTCACCGACATCAACGGCGTATGCAAGGCGTGGTGGACATTGCCGATGACATAGAACCCGATGACCACCGCGAGCATGAAGACCATGAAGTGGCCGAGGAAGGGAGCCGGCGAGAAGGCTGCCAGCATGAGGAAGAGCAGCGCTCCGAGGAGGATGAGCCCGAGCCGCTTGGTCTGCGACATCGGCGCCTTGACCGGCTTTTCGACGGCGACGGCCTTCGCCGCGGCGGCCGGTGCCGCCGACACCTGCACCGGCGGCGGGGGCCACAGCTTCTCGCCGCCGGTCGCCACGGTCATCCCGCGCACGACGGTATCGCCGAGGTCGAGGACGGCCTGCCCGTCCTTCTCGGGCGTCAGCAGCTTCATCAGGTTGACCAGGTTGGTGCCGAAGAGTTGCGAGGCCTGGGTCGGCAGTCGCCCCGGCAGGTCGGTGTAGCCGAGGATCTTCACGCCATTGGCGGTGACGACCTTTTGATCTGCGGCCGAGCCGGCGACATTACCTCCGTTCGCGGCGGCCATGTCGACGATGACGGAGCCCGGCTTCATCGACGCGACCATGTCCTCGTCGATGATGCGCGGTGCCGGCCGCCCCGGGATCAGCGCCGTCGTGACGATGATGTCCACGGTTGGCACGATCCGCCGATAGAGCTCGGTGGTGCGCTCCTGGAACTCCGCCCCCATTTCCTTGGCATAGCCGTCGGCCGACGGTCCGGTGTCCAGCCCGGTCAGGTCCGGTCGCAGGAACTCGCCGCCCATCGACTCGACTTGGTCAGCGACCTCCTGCCGGGCGTCGAAGGCCTGCACGACCGCGCCCAGGCTGTTCGCCGTGCCGATGGCCGCCAGCCCCGCGACACCGGCACCGACGACGAGCACCCGCGCGGGCGGCATCTTCCCGGCCGCCGTAACCTGCCCGGTGAACAGGCCGCCGTACTCGTTGGCCGCCTCGATCACCGCGCGATAGCCGGCGATATTCGCCATCGAGGACAGGACGTCGAGTGCCTGCGCGCGCGAGATGCGGGGCACGGCGTCCATGGCCATCGCCGTCACGCCACGTGCGGTCAGGGCCTCGATGAGCTGCGGACTCAGCGCCGGCGCCATCAGAGACATCACCAGCTGGCCCGGCCGCAGCCTGCCCTGCTCTTCCTGGCTCGGTGCGTTGATCTTGAAGACGATGTCGCCGTCGTAGGCCTGCTCGGCCGGCACGACGGCGGCACCCGCCGCGGCATACGCACCGTCCTCGAAGGCGGCAGCGTGGCCGGCTCCGGACTCGACCGCGACGTCATACCCGAGCTTGATCAGTTGCTCGACGGTCTTGGGCGTCGCCGCGACCCGGGATTCCCCGGGCCGCGTCTCCTTGGGCACGACGATGCGCACAGCGGTCCTCTCGGCAGAGCTGAAGCTTCCACGCCCGAACCTACCGAGTCCCACCGACAGCCCGCTGACGGTGAGACGCACGCAACGCCTCCGCAGCATGTGTCTTCCGTGACATCCCCCTCCGACGGGATGCCGACCAGGCTGCTCACGGCTCGTATGCTGACGCGGTGTTCCGCCGGGCTGCGCTCAACCGTGGCCGCGGCGGGCGCAGCCCTGGTGATCCTCCTTCCCGCCTGCGCGGCGGACTCGAGCCGGCCCGCGCCGAG
>NZ_DAOQZV010000224.1:0-5169 GCF_035343835.1 Nostocoides sp.
AGCCCCGTCGAAAGGCCGGTTCAGCCCCGTCGAAAGGCCGGTTCAGCCCCGTCGAGGGGTCGATTCAACGGGCCGCTGAGTACTGCTACTCATCCCGGCGGGCGCGCTCGGCGCCACCATGCGAGCATGGAACGATCACGACTCGGACGAGGGGCCATCGCGGGCGCGGCCCTTTTCATCGTGCTGGTGAGTGGCTGCGGCGATCCGCCGCCGGACCCATCCGTCGCTCCGATCGAAGTCGTCCTCGACGGCTGCCAACTCAACCGTCCGTCGGTTGCCGCGGGCACGCACGACGTCAGCGTCGTCGGCACCGGGTCGGTCCGCATTCTCGACACGCGCGGCGCCACTGTGGTCGAGCGCAACAACGGCGAACCCGAACCGACTTCCGTGGCGATGGCGAGCGGGCAGCACACGGTGACCTGCCTCGACGCCGCAGGGAAGAAGACCGGGTCGGCCACCTTGACGGTGACAGCGAGCTGAGTTTGCAGGCCTGGGCTAGCTCCAGATGCCGTAGCGGCGGTTCCAGTTCTGCGCGCCGGTATAGGCGTCAACCATCCCCCAGATCCACACGCCCAGCATTAGCGGCACGCCGACGAATACCAGGGTGAGCGGCCAACTGATGAGGTAGATGAGCAAGAAGGCGATGCCCTTCCCGACTTCCCCATTGATCATCGTCCCCAGCCCGGGGATGAAGAAGGACGCGATCAACGACAAGCCGGGGTTCTTCGGCGCGACGACCGGAGCCACGGCATACGGCGGGGGATAGCTGACCGCAGGTGCGCCATACGCCTGAGGTAAGCCGGGCTGCCCAGCGGCCAGGCCGTAGGGCTGAAGCCCGGTCTGCGGCGACGGCTGACCATCAGACGCCGTGCCCTAGGCGGTGCTGTTCCAAAGAACCCCCTGAGGACACAGATACTTAGGCCCTGACTTCCGCGCAGCCCCCGCGGCCCCCAGGAAGACGGCGGCATAGCCCAGTTCGGGTGCGGCCCCCAGGGTGATCAACGGCCCGGCGAGCACCGCGCCCGCCCGGATCTAGTTCATGAACAACCCCGATGCCAGACCCGGACCGGGTAGAGCGTCTTGCAGCACGGTCAGCCCGATGCCCTGAACGGCGGCGATGCTGGCCGCATTGAAGATCTGGACGGCCACGAGGGAAACGGGTCCGTCGACGAGCATCATCGCGGCGTCGTAGGCGACGGCTGCGACCGCCCCGAGCTTCAGCAGGCGTTTGGGCGCGACCCGTTCGGCCACCTTGCCGAGCACGAGCAGGAAGGGATCTCGAGGGCTGCGGCGACGCCGAGGGCCACACCTCCCCACAGGACATGCAGATCGAGCCGATAGGTGACGAAGAGGTTGGTGACGGACACTGCCGCCGTATTGGCGGCCCCGAGCAGCACCAGTCCGGCGACGAGCAGTCCGATCTCGCGGCGACGGATCGCATCGAGCAATCCCCCGCCCTCCGGGACACCGGGCCGGTCCCGGGCGGCAGCCCGGGCAGCAGCCCGGACAGCTTTGGCCGGAGCCACGCTCACGGCGATGGAACCGATCCCGATGATCGCGATGGTCCACAAGATCGACCGATTGCCGAGCAGGCCCATGATCACAGTCGCGACCGGGGGGCCCGCGATCCGGGCGAAGGAGAAAACCTCCCGGGTGGGCATGATCTGCGCAACGCTCGCTCCCAGCGCCCGTTGATGGGCAAAGAGCAGCCCCAGCACGACCCCGGCCGGACCACCGAGCGCGACCAGCGCGAGCACCGCGAGCGGCAATGTGTCACGAGCGCGAGCGCGGTGACCAGCTGGACGGTGAGCACGACGCATACGACCATCGGCCGGACGTAGTCACCGGAGCGGTCTGCGCGAGTGGGGACGCTCAGGGTGGAGACGAATCCGGAGATGTTGTACGCCGTCAGCGCGCCCACCCGACCTGCCCGGGCGTCGCGCCGTAGAGCGCCGCCAGGAGCAGACCGATGGTCGGGTTGAGGAAGGCGAACTGCAACCCCCATAGCAGGGCCGCGCCGGGATGAGCAGTGATCGAGAACCAGGCGCGGCGTCCGCCATCGCGGCTACTTCTTGGCCTTGGCGCCGTTGTCGTCGGAGGAGAGAGCGGCGATGAAGGCCTCCTGCGGGACCTCCACACGACCGACCATCTTCATCCGCTTCTTGCCTTCCTTTTGCTTCTCCAGCAGCTTGCGCTTGCGGGTGATGTCACCGCCATAACACTTGGCGAGCACATCCTTGCGGATCGCGCGAATATTTTCGCGGGCGATGATGCGCGCGCCGACGGCGGCTTGGATAGGCACTTCGAACTGCTGCCGCGGGATGAGTTCCTTCAGCTTGCCGGCCATCATCACGCCATAGCCGTAGGCCTTGTCCTTGTGCACGATGGAGGAGAAGGCGTCGACCTGCTCGCCCTGGAGCAGAATGTCGACCTTGACCAGATCGGCGACCTGCTCACCGTCGGGCTCGTAGTCGAGGGAGGCGTAGCCGCGGGTGCGCGACTTCAACTGGTCGAAGAAGTCGAAGACGATCTCGGCGAGTGGCAGGGTGTAGCGCATCTCGACCCGGTCTTCGGAGAGGTAGTCCATGCCGCGCAGGCTGCCGCGCTTCCCCTGGCACAACTCCATGATCGCGCCGATGAACTCACTCGGCGCGAGGATCGTCGCTCGCACGATGGGCTCGCGGACCTCCGCGATCTTGCCGTGCGGGAACTCGCTCGGGTTGGTCACCGTGACGACGGTGTCGTCCTCCATGGTCACCTGGTAGACGACATTGGGCTGGGTGGAGATCAGGTCGAGGTTGAACTCGCGCTCCAGTCGTTCCCGGACGATCTCTAGATGCAACAGGCCGAGGAAGCCGCAGCGGAAACCGAAGCCGAGGGCGGCGGAGGTCTCCGGTTCATAGACGAGCGCGGCATCGTTGAGCTTGAGCTTGTCGAGGGCCTCGCGCAGGTCGGGATAGTCCGAGCCGTCGATCGGATAGAGGCCGGAGAAGACCATCGGCTTCGGGTCGCGGTAGCCGCCGAGCGCCTTGGTGGCGGGCTTGCCGGCGTTGGTGACCGTATCGCCGACGCGGGACTGACGCACGTCCTTGACGCCGGTGATCAAATAGCCGACCTCGCCGACGCCTAGGCCCTTGCTCGGCACCGGCTCGGGTGAGATGACGCCGATCTCGAGCAGCTCGTGCTGCGCCTTGGTCGACATCATCACGATCCGCTCGCGCGGGTTGAGATTGCCATCGATGACGCGGACATAGGTCACGACCCCGCGGTAGGTGTCATAGACGGAGTCGAAGATCATCGCGCGGGCCGGGGCGTCGGGGTCGCCGACCGGTGGCGGGAGTTGCCGGACGATCTGCTCCAGCAGCGCCTCGACGCCCTCGCCGGTCTTGCCACTGACTTTGAGGCAGTCCTGCGGGTCGACGCCGATCAGGCCGGCGAGCTCCGCGGCATACTTCTCCGGCTGCGCCGCGGGCAGGTCGATCTTGTTGAGGACCGGGATGATCGTCAGGTCGTTCTCCATCGCAAGATAGAGGTTGGCCAGAGTCTGCGCCTCGATACCTTGCGCGGCATCGACGAGAAGCACGGCGCCCTCGCAGGCGGCGAGGCTGCGCGAGACCTCGTAGGTGAAGTCGACGTGACCGGGCGTGTCGATCATGTTGAGCGCATAGGTCGTGCCGTCGAGCTCCCACGGCATGCGCACGGCCTGGCTTTTGATGGTGATGCCGCGCTCGCGTTCGATGTCCATCCGGTCGAGATACTGCGCCCGCATCGAGCGGTCGTCGACGACGCCGGTCAGCTGCAGCATCCGGTCGGCCAAGGTCGACTTGCCATGGTCGATGTGGGCGATGATGCAGAAGTTGCGGATCAGCTCCGGCGGCGTGGCGTGCGGCTGCAACGCGGTGCGGGCACGGGGTGACACTGGCGCTCGTGATCCTTCGGTGGTCGGGCGGGGACTGACTGCCTAGTCTCCCACGCGCGACGAGCAGCGGTTGTCGGCGCTGGATGATCCAATGAGACCGGGATGGCGTCCGTGCCGTCCGCCTCGCCACCGCAGGAGTCAAGGATCACGTATGTCGCTCCACCCGCCCCCGCCGCCGGGCTACGCGCCCGTGGACCCGGTCGCCGACGATCCCGGGCGTGCGGGTCGGCGCCGCACCATCCGAGGGGCCTTGCGGCACCCGTTGGAGAATTTCGCGCTCGTCGTGGCGGTGCTCGTCTCCGTGGTGATCCTGATCTCGTGCCTAGTCGCGGTCATCCGCGCCTTCCGCAGGGGCGAGACGCCCGACCCGTATGTGCTGCTGTTCGCGTTGGCGCCGCTCGTGCTGTGGTTCATGCGTGGGCAGCTGATGGCCAAACTTCGGCTGAACGGCGTCAAGGTCACGCCGACCCAGTACCCCGAGGCGTATGCCATGGTGCAGGACGCCGCCGGCGCCTTCGGCCTGAAGCGGGTGCCTGATGCCTATGTCGTGCTCGGCAATGGCGTGATCAATGCGGCGGCCTCGGGCCACGGCTTCCGCCGCTTCATCTTCATCTACAGCGACCTGTTCGAGGTCGGTGGCCGGCTGAAGAATCCCGATGCCCTGCGCTTCATCATCGGCCACGAAGTTGGCCACATTGCCGCCGGGCACACCAGTTATTGGCGGTGGCTGGGGATCTTCGGCGCCAATATCGTGCCGATCATCGGCCCGGCGCTCTCGCGCAGCCAGGAGTTCACCGCGGACAACTTCGGGTATGCCTATTGCGCGCACGGCAGCGCGCCCGCGATGTCGGTCCTGGCTGCCGGGAAGTACCTCAACGAAACGGTGGACATCAACGCGATCGCCGACCGGGCGGAGAGCGAGAAGGGCTTCTTCGTCTGGACCGTCAACGCGATGTCCTCGCACCCGGTGCTGGCGTGGCGGGCGCACGCGCTGCGGGATCGGTCGGCCCCGGGGCGGCTGCTGTGGCGACCGCGAGCGCCCAAAGGCATGATCTCGGCCCCGCCTGGGCCGGAGCGTGCATCCATCCTGCCTCCGGGAAACGGCGGCTGAAATGGCCGATCGCGTGTCACTGGCATCCCTCGTCGACCGATTGTTAGCGCGCCTGACGCGTCGGGCGGGCGAGTCAGCCGCCGCGCGACCGGGTCGACGGGCGGGTGGACCGGCACGCGTTGGGGCGAGGGGCGCGGAG
>NZ_DAOQZV010000225.1:0-5077 GCF_035343835.1 Nostocoides sp.
ACCGGAGCTTCGGGATGCCCAACTCGATGTCACCGGCCTGGGTGGCGAGGAGGCAGCCGGCGGCGAGGGCGTCGCCAGCGAAGCGCCGGCGAGCCCGGCGGGAGGTGCGGCGACAGCGGGGGGTGAGCGAACGGCATACGGGCACGATGTGGGGGAGGTGCCGATTGCGCGGATCCCGGCGATGCGGGTGTGGGCGGCGACGCTGCTCAGTTTCAACGCCGCCTTCCTGGTGCTCGCGATCCCTGCCCTGGTCGTCGCCCTCGTGACCGGATCGCTTCTCGTGCTGCCGTGGCTCGGGCCGATGGTGCTCGGCGCTCTCGGACAGCAAGTGGGCCGCTTTTCGACGTGGATGAACTTTCGCGTCGACGCCTCGGGCAGCGCGATCCGGATCCGGCACGGTCTGACCGAGTTGCGCACGACGACCGTGCCGCTGCACCGCATCCAGGCGGTCGAGATCAGTCAGCCGGCCCTGTGGCGTGCCGTCGATTGGTGGCGGATCGAGGTGAATGTGGCCGGTGTGCACCGCGACCCGGACGAGAAGGGCGACAACGCCCTGATCCCCGTGGGCACGCGGGCCGAGGCCCTGGCGATCCTGGCGGCGATGGGACCGCGCTGGTCGCTGCCGGAGGTGATCGAGGGCATGGACGCGCCTGGCCCGTCGCCGAGCTTCGTGGGGATTCCGCCGAACGCCCGAGTGCTGGATCCGTTGTCCTGGAAGCGAATCGGGTATGCCGTGACTTCGGCGGCGCTGGTCAGCCGGGGCGGCTGGTTGGGCCGTCGCGTCCAACTGGTCCCGCACGCCCGCGTGCAATCCCTGACGCTGGATCAGGGCCCGCTCGAACGCCGGCTCGGCCTGGCCAATGTCAAGCTGCACTCGACGACCGGGCCGGTCGACCCGGTGGTGCGCCACCTCGCGCTGGCCGAGGCCACGAGATTGCTCAATGCGGAGGCTGTCCGCGCGGCAGGGGCCCGTGCTGTGGAGTCCGGGGGTGCCGGAAATCCGCCCGCGGCAACTGCGCCCCTGCCCTGTCCGGGTGCACTATCTTCGCTTGGCAAGGGACCGGCGCAAGCCGGTTCGCAAGGCGCATGGACGGAGTAACGGCGTGAACAGCCCTGCGGTCGGGGGGGCCGGCACATTTCCCAAACTGGGACTTGCCCCCGGGCAGATCGTCCAGGAGTTCGGCTACGACGACGACGTTGATGCGGACTTCCGCTTTGCCGTCGAAGACCTGGTCGGCGGCGAACTGGAGTATGACGACTTCAGCGGGGTCGTCGACGCCGTGCTGCTCTGGTGGCGCGACGGCGACGGCGATCTGGTCGATGCCCTCGTGGACTCGCTGACCAATCTCGCCGACGGCGCGTCGATCATCCTGCTGACGCCGCGCGCCGGCCGAGCGGGCGAGGTGGACGCCTCCGAGATCGACGAAGCCGCGGTGACCGCGGGCCTGCACGCGACCGGCACCGTGGCCGTCGCAGCGGACTGGTCGGCCAACCGTCTCGTCCCGCCGAAGTCGGCAAGGAAATAGTCTGACCGTATGCCTGCCCCTCTCACCGCCGGCGACCGCGCTCCCGGCTTCGCGCTTCCCAACCAGAACGGGCAGGATGTCGCGCTCGCGGACTTTGCGGGCTCCCAGAACGTCCTGCTGGTCTTCTACCCCTTCGCCTTCTCGGGGATCTGCGCCGGTGAGCTGAGCGAGATCCGTGACGACCTTGGACGCTTCGAGTCCGATGACGTGCAGGTGCTGTGCATCTCCTGCGACCCGGTCTACAGCCAGCGTGCGTGGGCCGATGCCCAGGGCTACTTCTTCCCGCTGCTGAGCGACTTCTGGCCGCACGGGGCGGTGAGCACGGCATACGGGATCTTCGACGCGGACCGAGGGATGGCGATTCGGGGCACCTTCCTGATCGACCGCGATGGGGTGGTCCGCTGGACCCTGATCAATGGGCCCGGGCAGCGGCGCGACTTCGCCGGCTATCACGAGGCGCTCGCCGAGGCGTCCGCGACAGCGGTCAAGTCCTGACACAATGCCTCTGCGCCCCGCCCGCCGCGGTGCGCGAGGGCCTGTAGCTCAGTTGGTAGAGCGCCACGTTTACACCGTGGATGTCGTCGGTTCGAGCCCGGCCGGGCCCACGTGAGCACGACCTTGGCCGATGTCATCGCCGTTCTAGAGGGGCTCTACCCGCCGGCCACCGCGCAGTCGTGGGACCGAGTGGGTCTGGTCACCGGTGATCCGGGGAAACCCGTCGGGCGCATTCATTTGGCCGTGGACCCGACCACGGCCGTCATCGACGAGGCGCGCCGGCTCGGCGCCGATTTGCTGCTCACCCATCACCCCCTGCTGTTGCGCGGGGTGCACTCGGTCGCGACGACCACGGCCAAGGGCGCCGGGGTGACGGCGCTGATCGTTGCGGACATCGCCTTGTATGTCGCTCACACCAATGCCGATGTCGCCGCCGACGGCGTCAATGCGGCGCTCGCGGCCGCCTGCGGGCTCGGGTCCACGCAGCCGCTGTTGCTGGAGGAGGGGCAATGGATGGGCCGCGTCGGTGAGCTCGCCGAGTCGATGACGCTGGGGGAGTTCGCGCGGCGGCTCGCGGGCGCGCTGCCGCAGGCGCCGGTCGGGGTGCGCGTCAGCGGTCCGGCCGACGCCGCCGTGCGACGGATCGCGGTCGCCGGGGGCTCCGGTGACGGCTTCTTCGACGCTGTTCGTGCGAGCGGGGCCGATGTCTATGTCACCGCTGACCTGCGGCATCATCCGGCGCTGGAGGCGCGCGAAGACGCCCGTGACGGGGGGCCCTATCTCATCGACGCCGGCCATTGGGCCAGTGAGGCGACCTGGCTGCGCCCGGCGGCCGATGCCTTGATATCGCGGCTCGGTGATGCGGTCGAGGTGTTCGTGAGCGAGATCTGCACCGATCCGTGGAGCTTCGTCCTCGCGCCCTAGTCGGTGGGCCCGGGCCGTCTCGGCTCCGGGTAGGTTGGGGGCGACGCCGAAGGAGACGATGCCCACGTGAAGGCCGAACCCCGCGCTCAGTTGCGCCTGCTCGATCTGCAGAAGCTCGACTCGACGCTGCAACAGTTGGAGCGGCAGCGCACCCATCTGCCCGTCCTGGCGCGCCTGGCAGAACTCGCGCAGCAGCGATCGGCCGCGGGCGACTATCTGGTGCGTGCGCAGACCGCGCAAAGCGATGTCCAGCGGGAGTTGGCCAAGAGCGATGCCGATGTCCAGCTCGTGCGTGACCGCGCGGCACGAGACCAGGCGCGACTGGATGCCGGCACGGGCAGCGCGAAGGACCTGCAGGCCCTCCAGCACGAGTTGGTCTCGCTCGCTCGCCGCCAAGCTGACCTCGAGGAGATCGAGCTCGATGTGATGGAACGGGCCGAGCGCGCGGATGAGATCGTGGCCGAGGCCAGCGGTGCGGTCGCGGCCCTCGATGAGCAGATCGCGTCGGCGACAAGCGAGCGTGACCAAGCTCTTGCAGGGCTCAGTGCCCAGGTTTCCGAGGTGGGCGCTCCCCGGCAACAGTTGGTCGATGAATTGCCCGGCGACCTGTTGGGGCTCTACGAAAAGTTGCGCGCGGACAAGGGCGGTGTGGGCGCAGCGATGCTCCATGCCCGGCGGTGCCTGGGGTGCCAGTTGGAAGTGAATGCGGCCGACCTGACGGCGATCCGTGCGGCTGCGGCAGATGAGGTGTTGCGCTGCGAGGAGTGCCGCCGCATCCTCATCCGCACACCCGAGTCCGGCCTCTGACCGTGATGGGGCGTGCCCTGCGAGTGTCGGCGGCGCCGGCTCGCCGGGCATTCCCGAGTTGGCCCGACGGCACGGCCACACGGGTCTGCAGCAATCGCCCCTGACGCGTCCGCGCCAACCTCCCCGAGAGCCTCCAGGCTCGCGGTTATCGTGACTGCGTGATGCGGGCGGGGGAAGTTGAGCCACTGGGCACGGTGGCCAATGTCATCACCGTCGCCCGGACCCTCGCCGGTGTCGGCCTGGGGATAGCGGCGCTGGCCGCGGGCTCGTGGCATCTGCTCATCGCCGCGTATGCCTGCTACTGGATCGGCGATATCTGCGACGGGATCGCTGCCCGCCGGTTTGGTCAGGAAACGATCTTCGGGGCTGTTTTCGATGTCGTTTGCGATCGGGCCTGCACGACGGTGGCGGCAGCGGCATTTGTCGCCCTTGAGCCGCATGCTGCGTGGCCGATCGCGCTCTTCCTCATCCAGTTCTGCATGCTCGACACGATGTTGACACTGGCCTTCCTCTATTACCCGGGTGTGATCAGTCCCAACTATTTCGCCCGCGTCGATCGCCCGATCTATCAATGGAATTGGTCCCCGCTCGCGAAGGCCGCCAATACGTCCGTCGTTGTCCTGCTGTGTCTGGTCGGCGCGATAGTGCCCGCCCTCCTGTGGGCGGCCGCGATGACCGTCGTGAAGGTGATCTCGCTGCATCGTCTGTATGCGATTCGTCACGGCCGAGTCGAAGCGCGGCCGTCCTCGCCGCGTGCGTCCGCCCCATGATCACCACGCTTCTGGCGGCGATATCCCTCAGCGCAACGAATGCCGTTCCCGTGGCATTCGCCTATGGCATCGGTTCGGCGTTCATCCCGGTGCTCAATGCCGAGGTCTTCGTCGCGGCAGCGGTGGCGGCGATGCGGCACGCCTGGTGGTGGCCGGTCATCGCCCTGGCCCTGGGGCAGACCCTGGGCAAGTGTTTGATGTTCCTCGGGGCGCGGCGGGGCGCGATCTGGTTTCAGGGTCGCGAGCGGCGCCGCGAGGGGCCGGCGGAGCCTGGACCCTGGCGCACCCGGATCGCGCTGTGGAGCCGGCTGATGCTGGAGTTGTTGGACAGGCCTGTGCAGGGCTTTGCCGTGGTGCTCCTGGCCGCGAGTGTCGGCATCCCGCCGCTGGCGGTGGTCAGCGTAGTGGCAGGCACGCGCAAGTTGCCCTTCCCGATCTTCCTGCTCGCTTGCGCCATCGGACGTGTCGGCCGATTCATGACCATCGCCTGGCCGGTGGCTGCGGCCCTGACCTGATGGCGGACCGGCGAGGTTTCTCGCGGTAGCACGAGGGTGA
>NZ_DAOQZV010000226.1:0-5057 GCF_035343835.1 Nostocoides sp.
CCGCAGGCCTGGTCGGCGGCGTCCGCGGCGGCGATCGTCGCCGGCGTCCTCGGCTTGGCCGTCGATGTGCCCGGGCGGCGGGTCAGTCTCCGGCCGATGTCGCCGCCACCCTTCGGCCCGATGCGCGTGACCGGCCTGCGCTTCGGAGCCACGAGCTTCGGGGTCGAGATCGACGCCGAGGGCGAGACGAGCGTGACCGGTTTGCCCGTCGACGTGGCCGTCGATATTTCTTGAGGTCTGCACTAGGATAGAACATGTGTACGACAATCGTCCGCTCGCGGGGCCTCCCGGGTGGCCGGGTGCCGTGCCGCCCCCGCAGGCCGACGGGTGGGAGATCCCGGCCGTGTCCTGGCTGCTCGACCACTGCCCCGCCGACTACCGTGCGTATGCCGGCTGGCGTCGCCACCCGATCGCCTTGGCCTGGCTCGCCCAGCGCCACATTGACGCGCAGTTGATCGCCATGCGTCAGGCCTACCGCGAGGCACGGGTGGAGATGGGCGATTTCGTTCCGCCGGAGGGCATTGCCGAGATGATGAGCGGATTGGAGCACGAAGGTGTCCGCCTGCTCG
The DNA here is from genome assembly GCF_035343835.1 of Nostocoides sp. Classification (NCBI taxonomy): domain Bacteria; kingdom Bacillati; phylum Actinomycetota; class Actinomycetes; order Micrococcales; family Intrasporangiaceae; genus Nostocoides; species Nostocoides sp. The sequence continues at coordinate 570 of NZ_DAOQZV010000226.1, forward strand.
CCGCCGCCCGCGGCGCCCAACTGATCCACGAAGCCCTCCAGGGCAAGACCTTCGTCGCCAAGCTCTGACCCCACCCCCCTCGTCGAGAGGCCGGTTCAGGGTCGTCGAGAGGCCGGTTCAGGGTCGTCGAGAGGCCGGTTCATAGTTGTGGCCCACCGCTTCGGCGCTGCAGCTGGATGCCAGGTCCGCTCAGCGCCTGCACGTCATCGACCCGACCACGCCGTAAACTCGAAGGGTTGCGCGTGGCCCGGCGCGCAATTCTCCGCTCGGAAGGACTGGCGCCGATCGTGGCCTTGTTGGATCGCATTAACGGACCGGCCGACGTCAAGGCGCTCGCCCCCGAGCAACTCGCGCCCCTGGCCCAGGAGGTCCGCGACTTCCTCATCGACGCCGTGTCGCGCACCGGTGGCCACCTAGGACCCAATCTCGGGGTCGTCGAGCTGACCATCGCCATCCACCGGGTCTTCGACTCCCCGCGCGACGCGGTGATCTTCGATACCGGGCACCAGTCCTACGTTCACAAACTGCTCACCGGCCGTCACGACTTCAGTGCGCTGCGGGCCAAGGGTGGGCTGTCCGGCTACCCGAGTCGCGCCGAGTCCGAGCACGACATCGTCGAGAACTCGCACGCCTCGACCTCGTTGTCCTGGGCTCACGGCGTCGCGAAGGGACGCGCGATCGCGGGGGGGAAGACACGGCATACGGTCGCGGTCATCGGTGATGGTGCCCTGACCGGCGGCATGGCGTGGGAGGCGCTGAATAATATCGCCGCCGAGAAGCAACTGCCGCTCGTGCTCATCGTCAACGACAACGAGCGGTCCTATGCCCCCACGATCGGCGGGCTGGCTGAGCACCTGGCGACGCTGCGGACGACGCAGGGGTATGAGAGCTTCCTGGAGTGGGGCAAGACGACGCTGCGGCGCACGCCTGTCGTCGGGATGCCGATGGAGCGCGCCCTGCACGGCATCAAGAAGGGCATCAAGGATGTCGTTGCGCCGCAAGGACTTTTCGAGGACCTCGGGCTGAAGTACATCGGGCCGGTCGACGGGCACGACCCCCTCGCGCTGGAGGCAGCGCTCACCCGCGCCAAGAACTTCGGCGGCCCGGTCATCGTGCACGTCATCACCCAGAAGGGCCGCGGCTACGAGCCGGCGCGTCAGGACGAGGCCGACCAGTTCCACGCCGTCGGTGTCATCAACTCCGAGACCGGTCTGCCCTTCGAGATCGCCGGACGCAGTTGGACCGACGAGTTCAGCGACGAGATGGTCGCCCTGGGCGCTGAGCGCCCCGACCTCGTGGCCGTCACCGCCGCCATGATGATTCCGGTGGGTCTTGGTGACTTCGCCAAGCATTATCCGGGCCGGATCATCGATGTGGGCATCGCCGAGCAGCATGCCGTGACCATGGCCAGCGGCTTGGCGTATGCCGGCCTGCACCCGGTCGTGGCCGTCTATGCGACCTTCCTCAACCGGGCCTTCGACCAAGTGCTCATGGACGCCGCCCTCCACAGGGCTGGTATGACGATTGTCCTGGACCGCGCCGGCATCACCGGTCCCGACGGCGCATCGCATCACGGGATGTGGGATATGGCGATCTGCGGGGCAGTCCCGGGGCTGCGCCTGGCGGCCCCTCGTGACGGGGCAGCGATCCGGACCGCGCTACGTGAGGCTGTCGAGGTGAGTGATGCGCCGACCGTCATCCGCTTCCCCAAGGGCAGTGTGGCCGCGCCATTGACGTCGCTTCGGCAGGAGGGTTCGCTCGATGTGATGGCCGACCATACCGACGGCGGCGACATCGAACAGCTCATTGTCGCGGTGGGCTCGATGGTTCCCACGGCGATCACGGTTGCTGACAAGCTTGCTGCCGAGGGTCGCCGGGTGCTCGTCGTCGACCCGCGCTGGGTGATCCCGGTCGCGCCGGACCTGGTGACGTTGTGCGCCCGGGCGTCGCGTGTTGCCGTGATCGAGGACGGGCTCGAGGTCGGCGGCATCGGTTCGCAACTCTCGACTGCGTTGCGCGCCAACGATATCGATGTCCCGGTCCGGACCTTCGGCGTGCCGAGAGCGTTCCTCGACCACGCGTCGCGCGGGCAGGTGCTCGAGGTGATCGGGTTGACCCCGGACACCGTCGCCAACGCACTGATCTGATCATTCGGCACGCGGGGAGCAACCGAGCGATGTGGTACTGGTTCTTCAAATTCGTCGGCGTGGGGCCGATCGCCTGGTGGTACTTCCGCATGCGGTGGACCGGGCGCGAGAACATCCCGCGCACCGGCCCGGTGATCCTGGCCGCCAACCACGTCAACTTCCTCGACCCGGTCGGGGTGAGCATGGGCGCCCCGCGCAAGGTCGTCTATGCCGCCAAGTCCAAGTACTACGCCGGGCGCGGCATCGGAGGCCGGCTGCTCGGCTGGTTCCTGCGGGCGATCGGTCAGCTGCCCATCGACCCCGAGAGCGCCAAGACGGCCGACCCCGCCTTGGCAGCCGCCCGCGACCTGCTCGAGGCGGGCGGGGTCGTCGCGATCTTCCCCGAGGGGACGCGGTCGCCGGACGGGCGGCTGCACCGCGGGCATACGGGAGTGGCGCGGGTGGCGCTGCCGCGCGAGGTCCCGATCGTGCCTGTCGGTGTGCTCGGCACGCGCGGCCTGACGGTCAAGGGCAAGCTGCTGCCGCGCCGCGGGCACATCCGGATCGCCTATGGCACCCCGCTCGACCTGACCCCGTGGCGCGGCCGGGCCGATGACCCCGCGGCTTGGCGTGAGGTCACCGACGAGTTGATGCGCCGCATCCAGGAACTCACCGGCCAGGAGTATGTCGACCGCTACCCGACCCGCGCCGAGACCGACTCCCGGGATGCCTGACCCCCGTCCCTAACCTCTGCTAGCAGCGGTTAGGGCACCTCCAGCAAGGTCTACCCTGCTGGACGTCACCTAACGTGTGTTAGCAAGGTTTAGGGAGCCTCAGATGTCGCGGAAGGTGTCGACCTTGGCGCCGAGGGCGGTCAGGCGCTCGGCCAGGTCCTCATAGCCGCGGTTGATGACATAGACATTGCGCAGCACGGACGTCCCCGGAGCGGCCAGCATGGCCAGCAGGATCACCACGCCCGGGCGCAGCGCGGGCGGGCAGACCACCTCGGCCGCGCGGAACTTCGCGGTCGGCCCGGTGACCATGACGCGGTGCGGGTCGAGCAACTGGACGTTGACGCCGACCTTGGTCAGCTCGGTCAGGTAGATCGCGCGGTTCTCATAGACCCAGTCGTGGATCATCGTCGTGCCCTCGGCCTTGGCGGCGATCAGCGCGAAGAAGGGCAGGTTGTCGATGTTCAAACCGGGGAAGGGCAGCGGGTGGATCTTGTCGGCGGCCGCCTTCAGCGGCCCCGGGATCGTCGTCAGGTCGACCAGGCGCGTATGCCCGTTCGCCGAGACGTACTCCGGCGTCACGTCGTACTTCATCCCCATCGTTTCCAGCGTCGCGAGCTCGATCTCGAGGAACTCGATCGGCACCCGGCGGATGGTGATGGAGGAGTCGGTGACGACTGCAGCAGCCAGGAGGCTCATGGCCTCGATCGGGTCCTCGCTCGGCTGGTAGTCGACATCGACGTCGATGTCGGCGACGCCACGCACCGTCAGCGTCGTCGTGCCGATGCCGTCGATCTGCACGCCGAGCCTCTGCAGGAAGAAGCACAAATCCTGGACCATGTAGTTGGAGGAGGCGTTGCGGACGACCGTCACACCCGGGTGGCGGGCCGCGGCCATCAGGACGTTCTCGGTGACCGTGTCGCCGCGCTCGGTGAGCACGATCGGACGCTGCGGCCCCTGGCCGATCCTGACATCGGCGTCGTAGAACCCTTGCGTCGCAGCGACATTCAGCCCAAAGTGGCGCAGCGCGACCAGGTGCGGCTCGACGGTGCGGGTGCCGAGGTCGCAGCCACCGGCATACGGCAACTGGAAGCCCTCGAACTCGTGCAGCAGCGGACCGAGGAACATGATGACGGTCCGCGTGCGCCGCGCCGCCTCGATATCGATCGCGTCGAGGTCGACGCGCGCCGGGGGCGTGATCTCGAGGTCGCTGGAGTCGGGCAACCAGCGGGTGCGGACACCGATGGAGTTGAGGACCTCGATGATCCGGTTGACCTCTTCGATGCGCGCCAGGCTCCGCAGGGTCGTGCGCCCCTTGTTGAGCAGCGCGGCGCAGAGCAGGGCGACGGCCGCGTTCTTCGACGTCTTGACGTCGATCGAGCCGGAGAGCTGCGCGCCGCCGACGACGCGCAGGTGCTGAGGCTGGCTGTGCCCGAGCGAGACGAACTCGCTGTCGAGGGCCTCGCCGATCCGGGCGAGCATTTCCAGGGAGAGGTTCTGGCCGCCCTGTTCGATGCGTGCGACAGCGCTCTGGCTGGTGCCGAGGAGCTCGGCGAGGTCGGTTTGGGTCATGCCCTTGTGACGCCGAGCGTCCCGGATGAGGTTGCCGATGCGGGCCAAATAGTCGTCAG
>NZ_DAOQZV010000227.1:0-5042 GCF_035343835.1 Nostocoides sp.
CAGGGTGGCCGCGACCCAGGCGCACCGGCCGGCGTGCTCCGGACGGGCCTGACGCAGGGTGAGAGCGAGCCCGTCGAAAGCTTCGGCGACGCGCAACGGAAGTGGCGCGGCCGCAGCCCGCCGGGCGGCGGCGGCATACGACCCGAGGGCTTGCGCGTAGTCGCGTTGGGCGAGCAAGGCATCGGCGAGGACAATACGGGCCTCGACGCCATCGCGCGCCAGCCGGCTGCTATCCGCCAGGACGACGACGTCAGCGGCAAGGCCGGCCGCTTTGGCGAACTCTCCCGCGGCCGCGGCCTCACGCGCGCCCTGCAGTTGGTAGCCGAGGCGCACGGCCCACGGCAGTTCCTCGGGGTCGGGCGTCATCTGGGCGGGTCGGCCGGACACGCGCCGCGCAATGATGTCGGCGAGTAGGCCGATGCGGTCCTCGCCGAGCTCGGTCGCTTCTTCGCGGGCAGCCTTCGCCGTCGCAAAAGCCTCGAGCTCGCGCCCGCGTTCCCAGGCGATCTGGGCGCAGAGGATCTGGGCCGCGATGGCCAACCAGCGCTCTTCGCCCTCCGCCCCGTCGATCAGCAGTGGCGCCAGGTCCTCGGCAAGGTCGAGGTTGCCGGAGCTGACCTCGATGTCCATCAGCGTGCGGCGCGCCTGCCGGATCGCATAGGTGTCGGTCACACCAAGCGCCAGGATCCGCTCGACTTCCGACCGCGCGTCGGTGAGCTGGCCGGCGTCGAGGTACATCTCGGCCCGGATCGACGCGGTCCGGGCTCGCTGGAAGGTCGCATCGTGGCAGGCGGCCGCGTGCTCCTCCGCTCGATCGAGAAAGCTCATACCGGCGAAGGTGCCGTGCACCTCGGAGGCACAGATGCCCGCCCGGCGGGCGGACTGCGCCCCGATCTCGGGAGGCCCGTCCCCGCTGGCGAGGGCCAGTTCGTAGAGGGTGAGCGCATCGCGCGGGCGCATCGCGGAGTAGAGCGTGCCGAAGGCGCGGTTGGCCAGGTCGTAGGCGAGGTCTCTGGTTGTCGGATCGGCAGCGGCCACCTGGACCGCTGCGACCGCCGCCTCGAAGTCGGCCAGCCAGGGCGAGGTGGCACTGGCGTCTTCCTCGGTCGCCGGCAGCGCCCCATCCGCCCACCGCACGAGGGCCACCCGGGTCGCCCGCCCGTCCTCGTCGGTGGCCAGGGCCAGGGCGTGCCGGCGGACGGGCGCGAGCATGCGCAGCCGACCGTCGGCGCCGATCAGGACGAGAGACTGGCGCTCGAGTTGGGCGGCGACGCCGATGGCCAGCGCCCTCGGCATCCCCATGATCTGGGCCAGCACGTCGATACCGACCGGGAAGTCCAAGGTGCCGAGGCGGCGATGCGCGGTGCGCGTCCCCTCGTCTAGCAGGGCGTATGACGCGCCGATCGCCCCGGCGAGTGAGTCCGGCGGCACGACGCGGTCGAGTCCGACCTGGGCCGCCTGCGATGCCATCTGCTCCAGCACCAGCGGGATGCCGCCGCTGGCCACCAGCAGCGACCGCAACTGCGGTCCGTCCCGGTCGAGATCCACCAGATCACCACCGGCCCCGGCTAGACGGCCCACGAAGAGTTCCAGCGCGGCGCCTTCGAGCGGCTGGTGCGGCAGGGGCACCGGAAGCGGATCGACCCGCAGGTCGAGCTCGGCGGGGGCGCCGGCGGGGACCAACGAGGTGACGAGGAAGCGCGCGACCCGGGTGGCGTCCAGGATGCCGGTGATCAACTCCCCCACGCCGGCGAGCAGGCCCTCGTCAACCCCGTCGAGGATCGTCAGCCGCTCATGGTCGTCGAGGGCATGGACGAGGGCGAGGATCGCGGTGTCACCGGGCGCGATATCGGCCTCCAGGGCCTGAAGCCAGGCGCCGATCAGATCCTCGATCGAGGAGATCGCGCCGACATCGATCCACACCTGGACCCGGGCCGCCGTCGCCGCATGCCTGGCGAGCAGGCTTTTGCCCACGCCGGGCGGGCCGACCAGGGTGACCCATCGGCGATCGATGAGCCCCGAACGGACACGTGTCTGCAGGTCACGCCGCCCGAGGCAAGGCGGTAACACGTGGGCAGGCTACACGCGTAGGGAAATGAGTGAAATTACCGATGCCGGGCGTGGGCTCGGTCGACCAGAGTGATAGGCATACCGAGAAGGGATCGGATCCCAGCCGATCCCCGTGGCGAAGGCTCGTCGGAGGGAGGGCCTTCACACCGGTTGCGGCGCAGAGCTGGGGGGTTCGGCGCCGTTTGAGGAGGCGACCCATGCCGGGCATCGGCACGGGTCGCCTTCTTTCTGGCTCCGCGCGTGCCGCCCCTCCCGCTCCCGGGGCGACGGCACGCGCGGTCGGACAACCCGCGACCGCTGACGCGGGCCGGCCCGTCAGCCCAATCCGTTGTCGGCCAGGAATTTCGCCGCGACCGTCTGCGGGTCCGCCTTGTCGATGTCGGTCTGCTTGAGCAGGTCCGACAGGACGGCGGTCGTCAACTTCGCCGACACGGCGTCGAGGGCGGCCGTGACCTCGGCCGAGTTCTTGGACTTGGCAAGCAGCGGCACGACATTCTGCGAGCCGAAGAGCCGCTGGTCGTCGGTCAGGGTGACGAAACCGTTGGCGGCGATCGCCGGGTCAGTGGAGAAGATGTTCGCCGCCTGGACCTGGCCATTCTTGAGCGCCTGGACCAATTGCGCGCCCTTGAGCGGGCGGAAGCTGCCGAAGGTGACGCCATAGGTCTTGGTTAGGCCCGGGATGCCCTGGGGGCGCTCTTTGAACTCCGGCGGCGCACCGAGGGTGAGCTCCCCCGCGACCGGCTTGAGGTCGGCGATGGACTTCAGGTTGTTCTTCTTGGCGGTCTCGGCGGTGACATTGATCGAGTCGTTGTCCTCGGCGGCCGAGGCCTTGAGCACCTGGAGGGTGTCCGGCAACAGGCCGGTCAACCCGTCGTAGACCTTGGTCGGGTCGGTCTCGGCGAAGTTCTTGTCGTAGTAGTAGGCCAGGGCACCGGTGTATTCGGGCACGACGTCGATGGATCCGTCGTCCAGGGCCTTCAGGTAGATCTCGCGGGAGCCGATGTTGAGCTTGGTGGTGGCGTTGACGCCCGTGGCTTTCAGGGCGCCGGCATAGATTTCGGCCAGCAGGACGCTCTCAGAGAAGTCGGCCGAGCCCACCACGATGCTCGTGCTCGCGGCGCTGCCGCTCGACGCGCCTGCGGCACTCGTGGTGGTGGATGACCCTAGCGGGTCGGAAGACGAGCCGCAGGCGGCGAGCGCACCCACGGTCAGGACGCTCATGGCGAAGGTGAGGGTGCGGCGGGACATCGGCATACTCCTACGGGGTTGAGGTAGCGAAGGACGGGGTCTTCGCGAAGTACCGGAATAACGTTGGGTCCTGCGGTCTACCCGAGGGGACACGTCCAGGGTCTCCTAGTTCGGGATCACGTCGCGTCGGCGATCGATGAGAGGGCCGGCGGCAGATAGTTCAACCCTCCGGCGACGCGATTGCTTCCCGGTCAGGCCGGGACTGACGAGCAGTCGGACCACCCCGGCCAGGAGGAGGTCGACCAGGAGGGCAAGCACGGCCACCAAAAGCGCCCCGCCCGCGGTGGCCGCATAGTCGCCGATGGCGAGCCCGTCGATGAGGAAACGGCCGAGCCCCCCCAGACCGACGTAGGCCGCAATCGTCGCCGTAGCGATGACCTGCAAGGTTGCGGCCCGCACTCCCGAGAGCAGGAGTGGCAGGGCGATCGGGAGTTCGACCTGACGCAGCACCTGGCCATCGCTCAGCCCCATGCCGCGGGCGGCATCCCGGGTGGCGGGGTCGACGGCCTCGACGCCCGCATACGCCCCCGCCAGCAGTGGCGGCAGGGCGAGCAGGACGAGGACGATGATGCTCGGGGCGGTGAAGGCGAGGTCCCCGGAGAGGCGGGGCCCGAGCCAGAGGGCCAGGGCGAAGAGCAGTCCGAGGGTGGGGACCGCGCGGGCGGCATTGGCGGCGGAGACCAGCGGGCGCCCCCTGCCTGTATGCCCGATCCACAGGCCCAGCGGGAGCGCGATGAGGCTCGCGATGGCCAGGACGATCAGGCTGTAGGTCAGGTGCTCCTGGACGCGAGTGGCGATGCCGTCGGCGCCGCTCCAGTTGGCGGGATCGGTCAGCCAGTCCCAGATCTTGGGGATCATGCGGCGACCCCAACGTCGCGCGGCGCGTCGGCCGGGGCGAGGCGCCGCGCGGACGAGCGGGAGTCGGCGCGTAGCCAGGGTGTGAGCAGGCGCGCCAGACCTTGGATCAGCAGGTCGAAGAGCAGTGCCAGCACCAGACAGCCCACGATGCCGGCCCAGAGCTCACCGGGAATGTCGCGGTTGTAGCCGTCGACCAGCAGGTCCCCGAGCTGGGAGACCCCGATCAGCGAGGCGACGCTGACGATGCTGACATTGCTGACCGCGGCCACCCGCAGGCCGGCCGCGATCACGGGGACGGCGAGGGGAAGTTGCACGGTGACCAGTCGGCGGAAGGCACCCAGCCCCATCGCGCGGGCGGCGGCGTCGACATGCGACGACACCGAGCCGAGCCCGTCGACGACCGTCCGGACCAACAGCGCGACCGTGTAGATCGTCATGGCGACGATGACATTGACGGGGTCGAGGATCTTGGTGCCGAGAATGAGCGGCATCAAGATGAAGAGCGCCAGGCTCGGGATCGTGTAGAGCAGACCGGTCCCGGCGAGGGCCACCGGTACCAGCCTCCGGCTGCGGGCCGCCGCCCAGCCGAGCGGGATGCTCACGATCAGGCCCAGGACCAGCGGAATCGCCGCCAGCACGGCGTGTTGCACCGTCAATCGCCAGATGTCGCCGAGGTGGCCGCTGATCCAGGTCATGTCTGGACCGGTGCTTGTGTGGGTCGCCCCTGCGCGGGCGCCTGTCCATTACTCCCGGTCCGGTGGCGCTCGACCTCCGCCAGGACGTCGCGGGCACGCACCGTCCCGAGCAGCCGGCGCTCGCCGTCGACGACGACCCCGCGCCCGCTCGGCGAGGACAGGGCCGCGTCC
>NZ_DAOQZV010000228.1:0-5009 GCF_035343835.1 Nostocoides sp.
AGGTTAGGCACGGGGGCCGGCCTCAGAAACCCAAACGCTGCAGCTGTTTCGGGTCGCGCTGCCAGTCCTTGGCGACCTTGACGCGCAGGTGGAGATACACGCGCTCGCCGAGCAGGGCCTCGATCCCGGCACGAGCCGTGGTCCCGACCTCGCGCAGCCGCGCGCCGCCCCGGCCGATCACGATGGCCTTCTGGGAGTCTCGCTCGACGAAGATGTCGACGCGCACATCCAGCATCGGCCGGCCCTCGGGCTGGTCCTCGCGCGGGGTGATCTCCTCGACCACGACCGCGAGCGAGTGCGGCAACTCATCCCGCACCCCTTCCAGGGCCGCCTCCCGCACCAACTCGGCAATGCGCGTGTCGCTTTCCTCGTCGGTCAGCACATCCTCCGGATAGAGCGGCCCCGGAGCTTCGGGCAGATAGGACGTGAGCACCTTCAACACATCGTCGACCTGGTCGCCACGGCGGGCCGAGCACGGCACGATCGCGGCCCAGTCGGCCAGCTGGTCGATCGCGATCAGGTGCTCCGCCAACCGCTTCTTGTCCACCAGATCGCTCTTGGTCGCGATGGCGACGACGGGCAGCTTCTTGGCCGCCATCAACTCCGAGAGTTCCGCAGCGATGAACCGGTCGCCCGGACCGATTCGTTGGTCCGCAGGCATACAGAAGCCAACGACGTCGACGTCGAGCAGCGTGGCGCGCACGAGGTCGTTCAGCCTCTCTCCCAACAGCGTTCGCGCCTTGTGCAGACCGGGCGTGTCCACCAGAATCAGCTGACTGACCGGCCCGCTGACGATCCCGCGAATCGTATGCCGTGTCGTCTGCGGCTTGGCCGAGGTGATGGCGACCTTGTCGCCGACAAGGGCATTGGTCAGCGTCGACTTGCCCGCATTCGGTCGGCCGACCAGGCAGGCGAAGCCCGCGACATAGGGCTCGGGGGTGGAAGGCTTCGGCGTCATGCGCGCTCCGTCCTGGGTGAGGCTGTCTCGGACATGGCCAGTTCGCCCACCGCATCGACAACCGGCGGAAGCGGTTCGAGGAGGACCGAGGCGATCCGGTGCCGCCGGCCGGCCATCCGCTCGGCGGTGAGCCGGTAGCGGCCGACCTCGCAGTGGGAGCCGAGGATCGGCACCCGACCGAGGTGTTTGGCGATCAGCCCGCCGACGGTGTCGACCTCGTCCTCGTCAAGATCGACATCGAAGTCCTCGGCGAAATCGTCCACGGACATCGAGGCAGGCAGCCGGAATCGCCCGGCACCGAGGTCCTCGACCTTGGGTGCCTCGCGGTCGTACTCGTCGTCGATCTCGCCGACGATCTCCTCAAGGATGTCCTCGATGGTGACCAACCCGGCGGTGCCGCCGTATTCGTCGACGACGATGGCAATGTGCACCGAGTCGCGTTGCATCTCGCGCAGCAGATCATCGACTGGCTTGGACTCGGGGACGAAGGGCATCTGGCGCATCACCGACTCGATCGAGATGGTGCGCAGATCGGCGCCGTCCGAGGTCATCAGGCGCACGACATCCTTCATATAGATCAGGCCGAGCACATCGTCCGGTCCGTCGCCGACGACGGGCAGTCGGGAGAAGCCGGAACGGATGAACAGCGACATCGCCTGCCGGGCGTTCTTGGTGATCTCGATGGCCACCATGTCGGTGCGCGGGACCATGACCGAGCGCGCGACCGTGTCGCCGAGTTCGAAGACGGAGTGGATCATCTCTCGCTCGTCGTCCTCGATGAGGGCGTTCTCGCCGGCGATGTCGACCAGATCGCGCAACTCGGATTCGCTTTGGAACGGGCCGTCCTTGTAGCCACCACCGGTGGCGAGGTTGGCGAGCGAGACCAGGAGGCGAGCGATCGGCCCGAGGAGGCGACGCAGCCATACGACCACGGGCGCGAGGGTCAGACCGACGACGTCGGAGTGGCGGCGTCCGAGGGTGCGGGGCGAGACACCGACGGCGATGAAGGAGACCAGCGTCATGATCGCGATCGAGGTCAGCAAGGGCCGCCAGAACCCGGCGAGTGAGCGTGTCACCGCCAACGTAATGCACACTGCCGCAACGGCTTCCGCCACTGAGCGCAGGAACGCGGTCACCGACAGATAGGCGGCGCTGTCGTTGAGGATCCGGCCGAGCGCCTTCGCTCCACCGCGCCCTTCATCGGCGAGTTCGGCCGCGCGCACCCGACTCGAGCGCGTGATCGCGGCTTCGGCAAGGGCGAGGACGGCCGCGAAGAGCACGCTGGCCGCGGCGACGAGGATCAGGCGAAACATCAGGCCGAGGGGCGGCCCGCGAGGAAGGTCAGGAGCAGTTGGCGCTGCAGGTCGAACATCTCCTTCTCCTCCTCGGGTTCGGCGTGGTCGTAGCCGAGCAGGTGCAAGATGCCGTGCGTGGTCAGGAGCAGCAGTTCCTCGGCGGGCGCGTGACCGGCCTCGTGCGCCTGGCGCGCCGCGACGCTCGGGCACAAGACGATGTCGCCGAGGACGCCTTCCATCGGCGTCTCCCCGTCGCGGCCCGGACGCAACTCGTCCATCGGGAAACTCATCACATCGGTGGGTCCGGGCAGGTCCATCCACTTCTCGTGCAGGACGGCCATGGTCGGCTCGTCGACGAGTCGCAGGCACAGCTCGGCCTGCGGGTGCACCCGCATCTCCCCCATGACATAGCGGGCGAGATCGACGAGTTCGACCTCGTCGACCCGCGCGTCAGTCTCGTTGAGGACGTCGATGCTCACGTTCGTTCCTTCCCTGCTTCGCGGACGTATGCCGTTCGGTGGCGTCCCAGCGCCCGTAGGCTTCGACGATCTCGCCGACCAGGCGGTGGCGGACGACGTCGACCGCCGTCAGATGGGCGAAGTGGACGTCCTCGATGTCGTCGAGGATGCCCTGGACCACCCGCAGGCCGCTCTGCGTGCCACCTGGCAGGTCGACCTGGGTGACGTCACCGGTGACGACGATCTTGGACCCGAACCCGAGCCGGGTCAGGAACATCTTCATTTGCTCAGGCGAGGTGTTCTGCGCCTCGTCGAGGATGATGAAGGCATCGTTAAGGGTCCGTCCCCGCATATAGGCCAGGGGGGCGACCTCGATGGTCCCGGCGGCCATCAGCCGCGGGATGGAATCGGGGTCGAGCATGTCGTGGAGGGCGTCATACAGCGGGCGCAGGTAGGGGTCGATCTTGTCGTTGAGCGTGCCCGGCAGGAAGCCCAGCCGCTCTCCCGCCTCGACTGCGGGCCGGGTCAGGATGATCCGGTTGACCTGCTTGGCCTGCAGGGCGGCAACCGCTTTCGCCATCGCCAGGTAGGTCTTGCCGGTGCCGGCCGGCCCGATCCCGAAGACGATGGTGTGCGCGTCGATGGCGTCGACATACCGCTTCTGGTTGAGCGTCTTGGGCCGGATGGTGCGGCCGCGGTTGCTGACGATATTCATCGTCAGCACATCGGCCGGGCGCTCGATCGTCTGGGCGCGCAGCATGGCGATGGACCGCTCGACCGCATCCCGGTTGAGCGGCTGCCCGGCGGCGATGACGGCCAGCAACTCCTCGATGGTGCGCTCGATGAGCGCAATATCGGCGCTGGGTCCGGTCATCCGGAACTCGTTGCCCCGCACATGGATCTCGACCGCGGGGAACTGGCGCTCCATCGTGCGCAACAGCTCATCGCGTGGCCCCAGGAGGGAAACCATGGGCACCGTTGGCGGGATTTCGACGGAAAAGGTGGGCTGCGTCGCCGGTAGGGGTGCGCTCGCCTCGGGATGGTGTTCAGACATGGGTGGTCGTATTCTACGGGCCCGTTCAGCCCGGGGGCCACGTCATTGCGCGTGCACCGAGCAGGTGCAAGTGCGCGTGGAAGACCTCCTGGCCGGCATCGCGGCCGGTGTTGAAGACCAGTCGATAGCCGTTGGCCAAGCCGTCGTCGGCCGCGACCTGCGCGGCGAGCGCGAAGACGTCGGCGAGTTCCTCCGCCGACGCGGCGGTCAACTCGGCCGCGTCGGCGACGTGCCGCTTCGGGATCACCAGCACATGGGTCGGTGCTTGCGGGTTGATGTCGCGGAAGGCGAGCGAAAGGTCACTCTCCCCCACCACGACCGGCTCGATCTCGCGCCGCACGAACTTGCAGAAGAGGCAATCGGAGGGATCGGTCATACGGCAAGCTTGGCACTTTCCGGCCCGCCGACGGCGTGAGCGCGGCCGCTCCCCCTGCGCAATGTCAACCGAAAGGCTGGCAGCGGCGTGGAGCAGGCGTGACAATCAGCGCTGTGGCGGACTCCCCCGGCGACCTGCGGCGAATGAGCGCCGATGCGGCCATTGCGAGCTTGTATGCCGCGCACTGGTCCGGTCTGGTGCGCCTGGCATGGCTGCTGGTGCGTGACCAGGGCGTCGCCGAGGACATCGTCGCCGACGCGTTGATCGCGCTGCACCGGCGGTGGGACCACCTCGCCGATCGCGATCTCGCGCTCGCCTACCTGCGACGCAGCGTCGTGAACGCCGCGCGCTCGGTCCTGCGCCACCGCACGGTCGAGCGCACCTATGTCGCGCAGCACGGCCGGGCGATCACGGAGGCCACCGCGCCCAGCGCTGAGCACGAGGCCCTGGACGAGGTGGGCAATGCCGGGATGCTCGCCGCCCTCGACCGCCTGCCGCGTCGCCAGCGCGAGGTGCTGGTGCTGCGCTACTACCTGGATCTGAGCGAGGCCCAGATCGCCCACGCTCTCGAGATCGCGCCCGGGTCGGTCAAGGCCCACGCCTCTCGCGGTCTGACCGCCCTCCGCGCCCAACTCGGCCCCGACCCCGACCGAACCACCCGGGAGGACCGATGAAACCCGGCAACGCCGACGGCCTAGGCGACCTGCGCGACCTGCGCGATCTGGAGGAGGCGTTGGCGCAGGCCCTGCACGCCGACGCCGAGCGGATCACGCCGAGCGACCGGCTGGCCGCAATTCAGGCGGCGACGACCTACGAGATCCCGACGCGGCGGCGCGGGCCGCGCCTGTTCACGCTGGTCGCCGCTGCG
>NZ_DAOQZV010000229.1:0-4978 GCF_035343835.1 Nostocoides sp.
CCCGCAACTCGATGATCGGCACGGCGCGGTTGTACACCCGCACACCGATCGTGGCACCGAGCGCGGTCGTCAGCTGCGCGCCGTTGGCCTTCACCGCACCCGCCTTGGTGATCGTCGCACCCGGGATGACGTGATAGAGCAACACATCCTCCACGGTGTCGAGACCGAGCGAGGCCACCGCCGAGAAGACGTCGGATTCGTCGGCCAAGCGCTTCCCGGTCAAGGCCTGGACGAGATTGCGGAAGGCGAGGTCGGTGGGGACGAACGCCGTTAGGGCGACCCGACCGTCGGCCAGGAGCCGGACGGGGCTGTTCCTGTCGGTATCGGCAGCGATCACCGCGAGCACGGCCTCGGTGACGATGTCGTAGTCATTCCAGTTGCGATCGAAGGTGTTGCCGTCCGAGGTCAAAACGGCAGCAAGACTCCGCGTGCCGAGTCGGTTGTCGGACGCTGCCGAGGCACTCGAGGGCGCCGCCAGGCAGGCGGTTAGGGCCAGGCCGAGGGCGACGGCGGTGGTGGTGCGGCGGTGGGACATGGCTTTCCTCTCCTCGGCGGTCGCCCGGTCGCGACCACTGCCCCCTATATCCGTGGGCGGTTACCCGGCGGATGCACCCACAGCGGACTTTTCGTGGCCGAGGTGACGCGGCCACCAGAAGCGGTCGCCGAGGAGGAGTCCGAGGGCGGGCACCACGAGCGTCCGGACGACCAGGGTGTCCAGGAGGACACCGATGCAGATGACGACGCCGAGTTGCGCCAGAACGACCAGCGGCAGCACGCCGAGGACGGCGAAGACGGCGGCCAGCAGAATGCCGGCGCTGGTGATGACGCCACCCGTCGCCGCAAGTCCCCTCAGCATCCCCTCGCGGGCACCGTGCCGGCGAGCCTCCTCCCGTGCCCGGGTCACGAGGAAGATGTTGTAGTCGACACCCAGCGCGACCAGAAAGACGAAGGCGAGCAGCGGCACGCCCTCGTCCAGGCGCGCGAAGCCGAAGACCTGGGTAAAGAGCAGCCACGAGATGCCGAGACTGGACAGATACGTCATCACGACGGTGGCGACCAGGATCACCGGGGCAACCAGCGAGCGCAGGAGCAAAATCAGAGCCAGGAGGACCAGCGCCAGGATCAGCGGGATGATCACGAGGCGGTCGCGACTGGTGGCAGCGGCCCGGTCCACCGCGGCCGCCTCGGTGCCACCGACATAGGTCGACGGCAAATCGTCCAAGGCGGCTCGGAGGTCCACGACGCTCGCGCGTGCGCGATCGCTACCGGGCGGCGCGGACAGGACGGCCTCGACCACCCCGACGGACCCGGCACTGGCTCCGGGACGCGCAGATTCGACGCCCGGCACGGCCGTGACCCGGGCGAGCACGTCCGGCACCGGGGCGGTGGTCACGATGCGCGTGGGGTCCGCGCTTCCCGCCGGGAACGAGCGTGCCAGCCGCTCGGCCGCGGCAATGGCTTCCGGCTTACGCAGGAACTGATCGGCATCGGACAAGCCGGTCGTGATCTGTGTCAGGTTCGCCGCGAAGATCGCGAGAATTGCCACCACGACACCCGCGTAGGCGGCGGGGCGGCGAGCGACGGCATCGCCGATGCGGCGCCATACGGACCGGGAGTCGACGATGGGCGCCTGCCCAACCTGCGGGACCCGGGGCCAAAAGACCCACCGGCCGAAGACAACCAGGGCGGCGGGCAGGACGACCATGACGAAGGCCGCCGCGACGACCACGCCGACCGCGCAGGCCAACCCCAGCCCGCGGGTGGCCGGGAAGAGCGAGAGGAGCAGGGTCAGCAGACCGACGAAGACGGTGACCGAACTCGCGGTGATCGCTTCGGCGGTGCGCGTGACCGCCTGCGCCATGGCCGAGCGCCGATCCGCCTCTCGGCGCAACTCGTCGCGGTAGCGCGAGATGAGAAGCAAGGCATAGTCGGTTCCTGCGCCGAAGACGAGGACCGAAAGGATGCCGACCGTCGACTCGTCCCACGCGACATCAACCGCGGCGAGCGTGCGGGTGGCCAGGACGCCGGCCAACTGGTCGGCCACGCCGACAACGGTGAGCGGGACGAGCCACAGTACGGGGCTGCGGTAGGTGATCACCAGCAAGATGGCGACGACCGAGGCGGTGGCGAGCAGAAGACGCACATTCGCCCCGTCGAAGACGGCGGCGAGATCGGCTTGGATGGCTGCGGGGCCGGTGACCTGGACGGTCAGCCCTGCGGGTAGATCGGCTCGCACGCTGTCGCGAATCTGGGCGACCGCTTCCGCGACACCCGTGGCGTCCGGCTTGTCGACCTCGACGATCCCGATAGCCGCGGTGCCGTCCTTGCTCGGGATCACCGGGGCGTCGCTCCCCCCAGGCAGCTCTGCGACCCGCTCGCCGGCCAGTTGCAGGTGGGCCGGTGACAGCCCCTGGTCGCGGGCGAAGAGGACGATTGCCGCCTTGGCATCCGAATCCTCCAGCCTCGCACCCAGCTCCAGGGCGCGAGCCGAACCCGAACCAGCCGGCAGGTCCTCGCCCGCGCGCGGCGAACGCTCCGCCGGACCGGCGAGGGCGATGACCAAGGCCGACCCGAGGATGGCGAGCAGGGCCACGAGCGCGGCCCACCGTCGGGCGGTGATCAGTCGGGCGATGGTATGCACGGGGACGCTCCGGACTAGTATTGACGCCTAGGAAACTAACCTTCTTGCTAAGTTGGTGAGTGATATTACGGGTCATCGGGACGCCCCGGCAAGTGGCATGGTCGATGCTGTGCCGATGTGGACCGGATCGGAGTCACTCTCTGCTCTGGAGGACGCGATGGAGGTGGCGGCTGCCGTCCCTGCCGCGGTGGCTCGGCGCGCGAGCATGTCGACGTCCGAGATTCACTCACTTCGTCACCTGATGCGCGCGCCCATTGGCCCGGTCGACCTGGCCAAGTCCCTCGGGATAACGACGGCAGCCTCCTCAGGGGTCGTCGATCGTCTCGTCGCCCACGGCCACGCCGAACGCCGTCCACACGGCGGCGACGGCCGCCGAGTCGAGGTCGTGATCACCCCGAGCGGACGTTCCGAGGTGCTGGAGTTGCTCGCGCCGATGTTCGCACGCCTCGCCGAGGTGGATTCCCTGCTGAGCGAGGAGGAGCGGGCCATCGTCACCCGCTACCTTCGGGGCGCAATCGTCGCGATGCGCGCGGTGATGTGACGCCTCGCGTCACGACCGGCCGAGCTCAGGAGTGGACGATGTAGTGGAGGATCACGTCGTGGGTGTGCTTGGCCTTGTCCGAGCCACGCAGCAGGATCTCGTAGGTCCCGTGGGAGGTGTGGATCGCCACCGTCGTCTCCTCGGTGAAGCGACCGAAGACCGAGGCGTTCGAGGCATAGGAGACGGCGGTGATCTTGTTGTAGGGCACCGAGGTCACGGCCACCTTGCCACCGGCGAAGGAGTTGTCCTGCAGGATCACCCGCATATTCGTCAGTCCGATGAAGCCGGTGCCGACATCCTTGCCGTCATAGACCGCGAAGACTGTCTCGTCGGGCAGCAGGCTGCCCTGCACGATCGCTAGTTGGTCCTTCTTGTCGTAGTAGATCTCGTCGGCCACCATGCGCTCCTTCGCCTTGCCGTATGCCGCGCCCCACCGCGGGCGCGCACCCAAGGGTGGCACGCGGCATACGGTGTCGCCATGGGCAATATCGAGATTGTCACCGGCGACATCACCACGCAGAAAGTGGACGCCATCGTCAATGCGGCCAACTCCTCGTTGCTGGGCGGCGGCGGAGTCGACGGGGCCATCCATCGGGCGGCCGGGCCGGAGTTGCTGGCGGCCTGCCGGGAGTTGCGGGATTCGACGCTGCCGGACGGGCTTCCGCCCGGTGACGCGATCGCCACCCCGGGCTTCGCGCTGCCGGCCAAGTGGGTGATCCACACCGTTGGCCCGAATCGCCATGCGGGAGCGACGGATCCAGCCACTCTGCGCCGGTGCTTCACCAACAGCATCAGCGTGGCCCGGGGCATGGGGGCCCGCCGGGTGGCCTTCCCGGCCGTGAGCGCAGGTGTCTACGGCTGGGCGATGGGGACGGTCGCCGAGCTGGGCTTGGCCGCCGCCGCGGAAGGCGTGAGTCGACGCGGTGGCATGGATCTGATCCGGTTCGTGCTCTTCAGCCCGGAGGCGGCCACCGTCTTCACCGAGACGGCCGACCGGCTGGGCATCGCGGCGCGCGGGTCGTCGGCTCGGCGACGCTGACCCACGTCATGGTGCTGTCCCAACGACGAATGTCGTGCACAAGGTGCGTCCAGGCGCACCGTCTGCACGACAAGCACGAGCGCGCGGGTGCGCTTGACCGCGCCTGATGACCGACGAACGCCGGGACCCAGCGCCGAAAAGGGCGCGTCAGTGATCGCCTTGACCTTGGCCGTGCATCATCATCTGGCTCACCTGCGCGCCGCCGTGCACCTCGTGGTGGCCGTCGTGCCCGAGCGCCGCACCACCGAGGAAGCCCGTCGTCAGCAGGCCAGCGCCCGCGAGCCAGGGAATGCCACGGCGCAGGCCGGCGGGCATCCGCTCACCGAGTCGGGCGACCGATGGCGGGAGTGCAGTGGCCACCCAGGCACCCGTGCGGTGCGCTCGAGTCGCGGCCGTGTGCCCGATTCTGCGCGCCCGGACGCCTCGCGGGAGTGCGTCCTGGACCGACGGCATCGACGCGGTGAGCAGGTGACCCGGCAGCACGCTGTAGCCGTGAGTCTCGGGGGTCCGCGTCTGGTCCGGCGGCGGAAGGGGCGCGGCAGGAACGGGCGACGTGGCGTCGGCCTGGCCCGCACGTGAGTGAGTCCCGTCGTGCGCAGGAAGACCTAAATCGTGAGTTTGCGGCATAGGTGCGTCCTTCGCTCGACATAGCGCAGTTGACCAGCACCATGGCACGGCGACCTGTGGACGCCCTGTCAGCGCCCCGTGAACCTCGGGGTTGCCCGGCGGGCACACCGAGGCGCGGGGGTCAGCCCCA
>NZ_DAOQZV010000230.1:0-4932 GCF_035343835.1 Nostocoides sp.
TGAGCCCGGCACCACCCGAGCGCGACCGCGTCGACGTCCACGATCCCGACGGCACCCGGCTGCAGAAGATTCTCGCGGCCGCCGGCGTCGCCTCCCGGCGTGGCTGCGAGCAACTCATCAGCGAGGGCCGGGTCGAGGTGGACGGCCAGGTCGTCACCGAACTCGGCATCCGCATCGACCCCCTGCGGCAGGTCGTCCACGTCGACGGAGTGCGCGTCCAGACCGATCTGGACAAGGTCTACCTTGCCTTCAACAAGCCCCTCGGCGTGGTCACGACCATGCAGGACGAGCTCGGCCGGCCCTGCGTCGGCGACTATGTCGCCAAGCGCCGCGAGCGGCTCTTCCACGTCGGGCGGCTCGACACCGACACCGAGGGCTTGTTACTGCTGACCAACGACGGTGAGCTTGCGCACCGGCTGCAGCACCCGGCATACGGGGTCCTGAAGACGTATGTCGCGCAGGTGCCCGGCCCCATTCCGCGTGATCTCGGCAAACGGTTGCGCGCCGGCATCGAGCTGGAGGACGGCCCGGTGGCCGTCGACAGCTTCAAACTGCTCGACAGCGCGCCCGGCCGCGCGGTGGTCGAGGTCGTCCTGCACGAAGGGCGCAACCACATCGTGCGTCGCCTGCTGGAGGCGGTCGGTCACCCGGTCATCGCCCTCGCGCGCACCCAGGTCGGACCGGTCCTGCTCGGTGACACCAAGCCCGGCAAGACGCGCGCGTTGACGCGGGGCGAGATCGGGGCCCTCTTCGCTGCGGTGGATCTCTAGGAGCCGTATGCCCGCGTCCATCCCGCCCGCCCGCCTGCCCGCGAGCGTGCACGTCATCGGTGCCGGCCTGATCGGCACGAGCATCGCGATGGTGCTCGCGCGCGCGGGCGTCCGGGTCACCTTGGCCGATGGATCACCGACCGGTGCGGCCCTGGCCGCCGACCTCTCCGGAGGGGTCGTGGCGGAACCCGGGGAGGTCGACCTCGTCGTAGTTGCCACGCCACCCGATGTCGCCGGTGGTGTCGTCGCCGTCGCGCTGGATCGCTGGCCGCGGGCCTTCGTCACCGATGTGGCCTCGGTCAAGCGCGCGGTGCGCGCCGATGTGCTCGCCGCGAATCCCACGGCAGCCGAGCGGTATGTCGGTGGCCACCCGATGTCGGGCCGGGAGCGGTCCGGGGCGATCGCCGCGCGCATCGACCTCTTCGAGGGGCGCACCTGGGTGATCACGCGGGCCGAGGAGACCTCGGACGCCGGAGTCGGCCTGGTCCGCGGCGTCGCCGAGGCGGCGGGCTCGGTGGTCCGCGTGCTCTCACCCGCCGAACACGATCAGGCTGTGGCCGCGGTCTCGCACGTGCCACAGGTGGCCGCATCGCTCGTCGCCGCGCGTTTGGCCGACCTGACCGAGGAGTCGGTGGCCCTCGCCGGTCCCGGCGTGCGGGATGTCACTCGGATCGCGGCGAGCGATCCGCGGCTGTGGACCCAGATTCTCACCGGCAATGCCCCGGCCGTCGCGGGCGTGCTGCGCGAGCTGGCGCTCGACCTCGGACGCGTCGTCGACGCCCTCGATGCCCTGACCGACCCCGATGCGCTCGCCCCGGGGGCCCGGGCGACGATTGCGGGGGCGATCGCGGCCGGCAACCGGGGCCACGACCGGCTACCGGGCAAGCACGGGGCGCCGCAAACGGCATACCGGATCGTGACGGTGCTGATCCCCGATGAGCCGGGCCAGCTCGGCCGGCTCTTCCAGGACGTCGGGGACGCGGGCGTCAACCTCGAGGAACTCAATCTCGAGCACGGCCTCGGCGCGCCCTTCGGCCTGCTGGAGCTCTCCATCGTCCCCGAGGCTGAGACCACGCTGATCGCTGCGCTGACGGCGCGCGGGTGGCGGCTGCATACGTGACCCTGGTGGCACGCACTCGGTAGGCTCCGGGCCCATGCAGCCAGTCGTCGTCGCGATCGACGGACCCTCGGGGTCCGGCAAGTCCAGCGTCTCGCGCGCGGTCGCGCGGCACTTCGGCTATGGCTATCTCGACACCGGGGCCATGTATCGCGCGGTCACCGTCTACTGCCTGCGCCAGGGCATCGACCTGTCCGACGCCGACGCCGTGGTGGCCGCGGCGGAAGAACTCCCCCTCGGCCTGGGCGCGGATCCGGACGACCCGGCCGTGACCCTCGACGAGGAAGACATCGCCGCGGCCATCCGCACCAGCGAGGTGTCCGCCGTCGTCTCCGCGGTGGCGACCAACCTCGGCGTGCGGGCCGTCCTCCAGGACGCGCAGCGCGAACTCATCGACGCGATCGCCGAAGACTGGGGCGGTGTCGTCGCCGAAGGCCGCGACATCACGACGGTTGTCGCGCCCGACGCGGACGTCCGGGTCCTGCTCACGGCGTCCGAGGAGGCTCGCCTGGCGCGCCGCAGCACCGAGCTGCACGGTTCGGCCGACGAGGCTGCTGTGGCCGCCACGCACGATCAAATCGTGCGGCGCGACCGGGACGACTCCACTGTCTCCCAGTTCACCGAGGCCGCCGACGGCGTGGTCCTGCTGGACACCTCCGCACTGGATTTTGACGGCAGCGTCGCCGCCCTCGTCGAGATCGTGACCGCAACGCTCGCCCGCGCCTCGTGAGTGGGCCCGCGCCCTGGCAGGCGGTCTGGGCCAGGCACACGGGCAGCGTCCTTTTCCGCGTGCTCTATGACAGTCGCGCCTACGGCCGCGAGAACGTCCCTCGGCGCGGGCCGGTGATCCTCGCCGCAAACCACCTCGGTTTCCTCGACGGCGCTCTCGTGCTCGGGATGGCGCCCCGGCCCTCACACTTCCTGGTGTGGGACGGCTCCTTCGACCGCGCCGTCGGGCCGCTGCTGCGCCTGAGCGGGCAGATCCCGCTCGCGGAGGCCCACGGCGACCGGACTGGCCTCGGGCAGGCGCTGGAGGTGCTCAAGCGCAATGGCGTGGTCGGGATCTTCCCCGAGGGCGCGCGGGGCAAGGGGGATCTCGCGACCGCGAACAAGGGGGTGGCCTGGCTCGCTCTGCAGTCGCGGGCGGCGGTGGTGCCGACCGCCGTTCTCGGCACCCGCGCGACCGGCCGCCTCGCGGACTCGGTGCCGCGACCGCGGTCCCGGTTGGTGGTCGACTTCGCCCGCCCGATCATTCCCACGCCGCCGATGGGTGTGCCCGGCAAGAAGCGTCTCGAGGTTGCGGCGGAGCAGATCCGCACTGCTCTGGCCACCCACGTGTCGGCCGCGTCCGCCGAACACGACATCCCGCTGCCCACCGACATCCCGCCCGACCTCTGGAGCTGATCTCGTCGCTGGTCGGCGGGGGAGCGGGCATACGGGACAATGGTCGGATGACCAGTGTGACCCGGCCGCCGGCCGATGACGACGCCCTCGACCGGGCCTTGCGTGCCGGCCTGGCGGACTTCGAGCTGACCGACGAGGACCGCGCCCTCGTCGACGGCCTGGCTCCCGATGAGTCCGGGGCGGCGGGCACCGGCCCGGTCCCCGTGGTCGCCATCGTCGGCCGCCCGAATGTCGGCAAGTCGACCCTCGTCAACCGCATCCTGCGCCGGCGCGAAGCCGTCGTCGAGGACGTCCCCGGCGTCACCCGTGACCGCGTGTCGTATGACGCGGAATGGGCCGGCCGCCGCTTCACCGTCGTCGACACCGGCGGCTGGTCGATCGACGCCACCGGCATCCACCTGCGGGTCGCCGAACAGGCCGAAGTCGCGGTCGACCTCGCCGACGTCGTGGTCTTCGTCGTCGATGCCAAGGTCGGCGCAACGGACGACGACGAGGCCGTCGTCAAACTGCTGCGCCGGGCCGGCAAGCCGGTGATCCTCGTGGCCAACAAGGCCGACGACGAGCGCACCGAGACCGATGCCCTCACCTTGTGGAATCTCGGCCTCGGCGAGCCGTATGCCGTCTCCGCCCTTCACGGCCGCGGCTCCGGCGACTTCCTCGACCGGCTGCTCGAGGTGCTCCCGGCGACCTCCGCAGTCGCCGGTGATCGTCCCGTCGAGGGCGGTCCGCGCCGCGTCGCGCTCATCGGGCGCCCGAACGTCGGCAAGTCCTCGCTGCTGAACAAGCTGGCCGGCAGCACCCGGGTCGTCGTCGACGACCTCGCGGGCACGACGCGCGACCCGGTCGATGAGCTGATCGAGCTCGGTGGGCGGCCCTGGATCTTCGTCGACACCGCCGGCATCCGCCGGCGGGTGCACCAGACCAAGGGCGCCGACTTCTATGCCTCGTTGCGCACCCAGACGGCGCTGGAGAAGGCCGAAGTCGCGATCGTGCTGATCGACGCCGAATCCTCGATCACCGAGCAGGACATCCGGGTCGTCCAGCAGGTCATCGACTCCGGGCGGGCCCTGGTGCTGGCCTTCAACAAGTGGGACCTGCTGGATGAGGAGCGCCGCTACTACCTCGAGCGGGAGATCGAGCGCGAGTTCGTCCAGGTCTCCTGGGCGCCCCGCGTCAATATCTCGGCGCGGACCGGGCGGCATACGGATCGCCTGGTGCCGGCTTTGGAGGTCGCGCTCGACTCCTGGGATCAGCGCATCCCCACTGCGCGCCTCAACGCCTTCCTCGGCGAGGTCGTCGCCGCTCACCCGCACCCGGTCCGGGGCGGCAAGCAGCCGCGGATCCTCTTCGCCACCCAGGCGAGCACCCGGCCGCCGCGCTTCGTCATCTTCGCCACCGGCTTCATCGAGGCCGGCTACCGGCGCTTCCTGGAGCGGAAACTGCGCGAGATGTTCGGCTTCGAGGGCAGTCCGATCGAGTTGTCGGTACGCGTCCGCGAGAAGCGCAAGCGCTGACTCCGCCCGGCGTGGCCACGATTCGGTGGCACCTGGGCGATGGGTTAAGCTTGCGCCTGCCCTTCCACGCACGGGAGGGCATTGCCACGGGCTGTGGCGCAGTTTGGTAGCGCACTTGACTGGGGGT
>NZ_DAOQZV010000231.1:0-4914 GCF_035343835.1 Nostocoides sp.
CAGCTCGGCCACCCGCGCCGCGGCCGTGGCCGTGGCCGGCGTGAGCCGGTGGCTGGTGCCGAGCACGACGGTCGGCCCCACCCCCAACTCGCGCCAGCGATCGGCCAGGAAGCTCGGATCGGCCCCCCGGAAGGTCTGCACGGCGGCGTCCGGGTCACCGATCAGGACGATCTCCACGCCCTGGGCAGCCAGGATCCGCAGCAGGCGCGCGGCCCCGGCGGTCAGTTCCTGCGCATCGTCGACGACCACCAGGTCGAGGTCCGCGACGACCCCGGCCAGCGCCTCGGGATCGTCCTCCAGCAGGTCGCCGGCACCGGTCAGCAGCCAGGAGGGGTCGAAAGCTCCCGGTCGCGACAGGGCCGTCACCTGGTCGTACTCATCGAGGACCCGGGCTGCGGCCACCCAATCCGCCCGCCCGTGCAAACCCCCGAGCTCAGCCAGGCCAGCCGCGTCCACGCCATACTCGACCGCTCGCATCAGCAGGTCGCGCAACTCGGACCGGAAGCCGTCGGTGCCCAGCGCCTCCTCCTGGTCCGCCGGCCACGCGGGGGCGGTCTCGGGGTCGGCTCGATGGCCGGCGAGCAACTCTCGCAGGATCGCGTCTTGCTCGGGTCCGGTGAGCAAACGGGGCGCGGGCGCGTCGTCGCGGATCGCCGCCCGACGCAGGATGCCGAACGCCAGTGACGGGAAGGTCCGCGCCAAGGGCTCGCGCGTCGTCGCACCGATCCGTCGGGTCACCGCATCGCGCACGCGGGCAGCCGAGCGCCGGCTCGCGGCGATGATCACGCACCGATCGGCGCCGACCTCGCCTGAGGCCACCCGACCGGCCACGATCACCACGGCCAGCGACGTCTTACCGGTGCCCGGTCCGCCAAGAACGCGCAGCAGAGGCCCGCGATGCGCCACCGCGCGCGCCTGATCGGCATCCAGGGCGAGCAGCCCGGGAGCGAGCGAAGGCGACGTCGACGGCATACGGCGATTTCACCACGGGCCACCGACAGGCGGCCCGACCAGGCACGTTGTCGACCGGCTCAGCCCGTCGGCGCCACGATTGGCCGCTCTGCGGCCCAGGCGGTGATGCCCCCTGCGAGATCGGTCACGGATCGATAGCCGAGGTCGCTGAGGGTCGCGACCCCGCGCGCCGACCGGCCTCCGGCGGCGCAGTAGAGCACGAGGCGGCGATCGCGGGGCAGTCCGGCTGCAGCGAGGTCGCCCAGCGCGATCAGGCGCGCCCCGGCGATCACCCCGGTCGCCCACTCCGCCGGCTCGCGCACGTCCACGAGCAGCGTCTCGGGGTCGCTCAGCGCGGTGACCAGGCCCGTGACATCGAGTCGCGGGCGGGACTGGTCGGCGACAACCTCGGGGGCGGACACCGGCGCGGTGATCGTCCGGTGGTCACCGCACAGCGCGCACTGCGGGTTGGCACGGACCGCAACGGTGGACCAGGTTGCCGCCAGGGCATCGTGGACCAGCAGCCGCCCGATCAGCGGCTCCCCCAGGCCGGAAAGCAGCTTGATGGCCTCGCTCGCCTGCACCGAACCGATCGCCGCACACAGCGAGCCGAACACCCCGGCCTCCGCGCACGACGCGACGCTGCCCTCAGGGGGCGCGGCCGGAAAGACGCACCGATAGCAGGGCCCGTGCGGCGGCCACCAGACGCTCACCTGGCCGTCGAACCGCAAGATCGACCCCCACACGTGCGGCCGGCCGGTCAATGCCGCCGCATCCGCGACGACATAACGCGTCGCGAAATTGTCCGCACCGTCCACGACGAGGTCGTAGCTGCCGATCAACTCGACCGCATTGGCCGCGTCGAGGCGCACCGGGTGCGTCTCGACGCGCACGAGTGGGTTGAGGGCGAGGAGTCGGGCGGCCGCGGACGCGACCTTCGGCATACCGACGGAGGCCGTGTCGTGGAGGAGTTGACGCTGCAGATTGCTCTCGTCCACGACGTCGTCGTCGACGATGCCGATGGTGCCAACCCCGGCGGCCGCGAGATACGGGGCCGTGACCGACCCCAGTCCCCCGGCGCCGATGACGAGCACCCGGGCGGCGATCAGCGCGTCCTGCCCGGCTGATCCGAAGCCCGGGAGGAGCAGTTGGCGGGCATACCGGCGGCGCTCCTCGCCGGTCATCGCGCGACCGGAACGCTCGGCTGCACTCGACATCTCGTCCACCTTACTGGCTGGTATCGTGCGCCTCTATCCCCCTCCCACAAACGAGAATGTGAGTTCCATGGCGCGCGATGCGGATGCGAGGGTGACGACGCGCGGACAGCGACTCCCCCGGATGCAACGTCGAGCCCAACTCCTGGAGGCCGCGCAGGCAGTCTTCGTCGAGAAGGGTTACCACTCGACCGGAATGGAAGACATCGCCGAGCGCGCCGGTGTGTCCAAGCCCGTTCTCTACCAACACTTTCCGGGCAAGCTCGAGCTCTACCTCGCCGTGGTCGACGTGCACACGCAGGCGCTCGTCGATGTCGTGGAGTCGGCGCTGAGGAGCACGGACAACCACAAACAGCGCGTGTATGCCGTTGTCGAGGCCTTCTTCGATTTCGTGGCCCGCGAGGACTCCGCCTATCGCATCGTCTTCGAGTCGGATCTGGTCGAGGTCGCCTCGGTGCGCGAGCGACTGGACTGGTCTCTGCAGGCCTGCACCGAGGCCCTGGCCCGGCAGATCGTCCTCGACACCCAGCTGCCGATCGAGGTCGCCCGGCTGGTCGCCCAGGGCTTGGTCGGTCTCGGCCAGGTCTCAGCCCGGGCATGGCTGAAGGATCAGGCCCTACCCAAGGAGCTTGCCGTGGGCATCATCGGCCGGCTCGCCTGGCGCGGCGTCGGCGGTCAGCCGGTGCGCTCGGCCGAGTCGGCCGACTGAGCAGGAGCCGACTCGCAGGCTCGGGGACGACCCCCGGACCGGGCGGAATCTCCACCTGGCAAAGTGTGTTGCCCAACCAGAAGACAAGCGGAGCCTCCGCCCCCCGAGCCCGAGAAGGTCATATGGAAATCAAGATCGGCATCGCGAATGTCGCGCGCGAGGTCGTCATCGAGCCCGAACTCACCGCGCTCGAAGTCGAGCAGGCGGTCACCGAGGCCGTCAGCTCCGGCGGCGCGTTGCGCCTCGAGGATGCCCGCGGGCGGGTCGTGATCGTCCCGGCCGCCGTCATCGGCTATGTCGACATCGGTGAGTCCGCCAAGGGCCGCGTCGGTTTCGGCACCTGATCGGACCGCTGGCGTTGTGGGGCAGGGCCGACGGCCGGGTTACCCGCCGAAAAGTTGCCCGGTCCGCCTGCCGGAGAAATAGACCTACGCGTGCAATTGTTGGTTCTTGGAGCGAGCCGGATAGTCCGGATCGCCAGTCGCCCGACCGGCGACCTATGAAAGGAGCGGCGACGTGCTCACCGCAATCATCGGCGCCATCATCGGTGGCCTCATCATCGGCGCGCTGGCGCGTCTCGCCTTGCCGGGCAAGCAGAACATCAGCATGGCCGTCACCATCATCATCGGCATCCTCGGGTCGCTGATCACGACCCTGATCTTGTCGACCGTCTTCGACTACAAGAACGCCAGCGGCGGCGCCCCGTGGCTCGCGTGGCTGATCAGCATCGCTGTCGCCGCGGGCCTGATCGTCGCCTATGGCAACTTCGCGGGCGGCCGGCAGATCCGCCGCTGACTCTGCGCATCGAAGCGGCCGGCCCGATTCGGGCCGGCCGTTTGCTTGTGGTTCTGCCGCCGGGTCCCGGTCAGGCCGAAAGGCCGAGGCGCGCCATCCGGTCCGTATGCCGTTCGGCCAGCCGCTGGAACATCTCGCCCAACTGGGCGAGGTCGAAGCCCGGGCCGCCGAATCTGCCGCTGAGCAAGGACGCGAGCGACGCCCGTTCCGCGGCCACCCGCTGAGCCTGGGACAGGGCCTCCCCCATCAACCGCCGTCCCCACAGGGCCAGCCGCCCGCTGACCACCGGATCGGCGATCAGCGCCACGCGAGCGATATCGAGCAGTTGGTCGCTGCGCACCTGATCGTCGAGCGCACGAAGGATGACCGCGCGCGAGGTGGGATCGACATACGCCGCGATCTCGCGGAAGAAGTCGGTGGCGATCCCGTCACCGACATACGCCTTGACGATGCCTTCGAGCCAATTGCTGGGCCTGGTCCGCTCGTGGTAGGCAGCGAAACTGGCGACATAGGGCGCTACGGCGTCCTCGGGATCGACGCCGAGTTCGCGCAGGCGGCCGGCGAGCAGGTCATAGTTGCCGAATGCCGTCATCGCCAGGCGCGCCAGTTGCTCGCGGCCGGCCAGCGTGGGCGCGAGATCGGCATCGGTCGCCAGCCGCGAGAACGCGCTGATCTCGCCGTATGCCAGCACGGCCAGCACGTCGCCGACCGCCCCACGGAAGGCGAGGTCGTCCAGGGGGTCGGAGGGCACGTGCGAAAGCGTACTGCCCGAGGGGCGGTAGAATCGGTCCGACAGAAGGTGCCCGGTCGGCACGAATCCTGACAACGTCGGCGCGTCGCCGGCAGCCGCAGCGAGTCTCGCTGCCGAAGAAGACCTCCGATCGGCTCCACGCCCGTGGCATCCCTTGCGATGTCCCCAAAGATCGAGGATTTTCCTTGTCAGAGAAGACTTTTGCCGATTTCGGCGTCCACCCGGACATCGTCGCTTCGCTCGCGAAGCACGGCATCGTGGCTCCCTTCCCGATCCAGGCAATGACCCTGCCGGTCGCGCTCTCGGGTCACGACATCATCGGCCAGGCCAAGACCGGCACCGGCAAGACGCTCGGCTTCGGCATCCCGATGCTGCAGCGCGTCGCCGTCCCCGGCGACGCCGCGTATGACGCCCTCCCCGCCCCCGGCACGCCGCAGGCGCTCGCCGTGGCTCCGACCCGCGAGCTCGCCGTCCAGGTCGCGGCCGACCTCGAG
>NZ_DAOQZV010000232.1:0-4908 GCF_035343835.1 Nostocoides sp.
CGCGCATGCGGGCAAAAAGTGCCGCGGGGTCGGCCGCGCCGTAGTCGCGGCGCGCCTCCATCGCGAAGGCTCCGCCGACGAGAGCCGCTGCCAGCGCGACCAGCAACGGCAGTACCCACCAGCGATTGCCGGCATACGGCCGCGCGAGGGGAGCCCACTCCAGCGGCGAGAGCCACCGCAGCGTGCGCACCGGGCTGTCCGCGGAGGCGGCATCCGCGAGCGCGCGCAGCAGGTAGGCCGCACCCACCACCGCGAGCCCGATCTCACGGGCCGTGCGGGCCGACGCCGTCACCTGGGCAGCACATGCGCCCACACCGGCAAACGCGATGGGTGTCAGGGCGAGCCCGCCGCCCATGACGAGCGCGCCGCCGACGGGCGTCCCGACCACGACCATCGAGATCGCCACGAGGATCCCGAGCAGCAGGGATGCCGACCCAGCCACGGCGAGTGCCCCGGCAAGCATGGCGTGCCGCCCAATCGACCCGGCGCGCAGCAACTCGGTCCGCCCGAACTCCTCCTCGGCGCGGGTGGCCCGGATGACTCCGAGAACGCCCATGATCGCCGCCATCATCGCGGTGAAGCCGCCGACGCGGAACATGGTGAATCCGCCGACGGTGAGCAAGTCGAAGGGTGGACCGAGCATCGCCCGCATCGTCGGGTTCGCCGCCAGCGCGGCCGCAACCTCGCGTCCCGCGGCGTCGTCGCTGATGGTCGAGCGATAGGCCGAGGCGGTCGCGGGGATGAAGGACCACAGGATCAGCACCCACGTCACCCAGAACCACCGGTCGGCACGCAGGATGCGCCGGATCGCCAAGCCGGTGCCGCTCAACTGACTCGACCACCCGCTGCTCGCGATCCGATCCGCGACGGCGCTCGTCATCCCGCAGCCTCGTCGTAGTGCCGCAGGAAGAGGTCCTCCAGCGTCGGCGGCGACGACGTCAGTGACCGTATGCCGTGCCCCGCCAACCGCCCCAGCACCGCTCCCAGCGCGCTCGCGTCGACCTGCGCCGTGAGCCGGTGGCCGTTGAGCACGACGTCATGGACTCCCGGCAGCTGCGCGAGATCCATTGGCGCAGAGTCAAGGTCGGCAACCACCTGGGTTCGTGTCAGGTGGCGCATCTCGGCCAGTGTCCCGC
This sequence comes from Nostocoides sp., assembly GCF_035343835.1. NCBI lineage: Bacteria > Bacillati > Actinomycetota > Actinomycetes > Micrococcales > Intrasporangiaceae > Nostocoides > Nostocoides sp. The sequence continues at coordinate 1,137 of NZ_DAOQZV010000232.1, forward strand.
TCTCGACGACGCGCCCGGCCCGGATGATGCTCACCTGGTCACACAGGGCTTCGACCTCGCTGAGGATGTGACTCGAGAGCAGCACGGTCCGTCCACGTGCATGCTCGTCGCGGATGAGCTGGGTGAAGACCCGCTCCATCAACGGGTCCAGCCCCGACGTGGGCTCGTCGAGCAGCAGCAACTCCACGTCACTGGCCAGAGCTGCCACCAAGGCGACCTTCTGCCGGTTGCCCTTGGAATAGCTGCGCCCCTTCTTGGTCGGGTCGAGGTCGAAGCGCTCCAGCAGCTCGGCGCGCCGCGCCGGATCCAGGCCCCCACGCGCTCGCCCGAGCAGGTCGATGATCTCGCCGCCCGTCAGATTCGGCCATAGCGTGACATCGCCCGGCACATAGGCCAGCCGCCGGTGCAGCGCCGGGGCATCCGCCCACGGATCGCCACCGAGCAACCGCACCGCGCCGGCGTCGGCTCGCAGCAGGCCCAGCAGCACCCGGATCGTCGTCGACTTCCCCGCGCCGTTCGGTCCGAGGAAGCCGTGGACCTCGGCGGACCGCACCCGCAGGTCCAGCCCGTCCAGCGCCCGAGTCGGGCCGAACGTCTTGACCAGTGACTCGATCTCGATGACATCACTCACGCCCTCCATCATGCGCTCGTCGCTCCCGCTCACCGCGTGCGACCATCCGGAATCCCGCGATAGAGTCGAGACACAGACAGGGGAGCGCCACCCAGGGCGCTGAGAGTGCGCGCCAGCGCAGACCCTCGGACCTGATCCGGTTCGCACCGGCGTAGGGAGTCGAGATCTCCCCGGCTCGCGCCGGGCCCTCCATATATGTGGAGGACATTCACCATGCGTAAGCACACCAGAGTTCTCGCCGTCGCGGCCCTCGTCGCGCTCGCGGGCTGCACCACCAAGAGTTCCAGCATCACCGCCGCGACATCCGCTGCGACCCTCGCGTCCGACGGGGCCAGCACGTCGGCGGAGTTGACACGTTCGGACACCCTCACCGTGGTCACGCACGACTCCTTCGCCCTCTCCGACGAGGTCAAGAAGCAGTTCGAGTCGGACACCGGCATCCAGGTCACCTATGTCGCCCCGGGCGACGCTGGAACAGTGACCAACCAGATCATCTTGACCAAGGACGCCCCACTGGGCGATGTCGTCTTCGGCATCGACAACACCTTTGCCGGTCGCGTGATCAAGGCCGGTGTCCTCAGACCGTATGTCGCGCCCGGCCTCCCCACGACCACCGCCGACCTCGGGCCGCGCGACGATCTGCTCACCCCGATCGACTATGGCGACGTCTGCGTCAACGCAGACAAGAAGTGGTTCGCGGACAAGGGCATTGCGCTGCCGAAGACCCTCGACGACCTGGCCGCGCCGGCATACAAGGATCAACTGGTCGTCGAGAACCCGGCCTCCTCATCGCCCGGGCTCGCCTTCCTCGCTGCGACGGTGGGTGCCAAGGGCGACCCGGGCTATCTCGACTACTGGTCCGCGTTGACGGCCAATGGCGTCAAGGTCGCCAAGGGCTGGACCGAGGCCTACACCGGCGACTTCTCCGGCTCCAGCGGCAAGGGCCCACGCCCGCTGGTGGTGTCCTACTCCACCTCGCCGGCCTTCGAAGTGCCCAAGGGCGGCAAGGAGTCCGCGACTGTCGCGTTGCTCGACACCTGCTTCCGCCAGGTCGAATACGCGGGTGTGATCAAGGGCGCGCAGAACGAGGTGGGCGCGCAGAAGTTCATCGACTATCTGCTCACCAAGACCGTGCAGGCCGACATCCCCGGCCAGATGTATATGTATCCCGTCGACTCATCGGTCGAGTTGCCCGCCGACTGGGTCAAGTTCGCGCCGCTCGCGCCGAAGCCCATCGCTGTCGATCCGACGACCATCGCGGATAAGCGCGAGCAGTGGATCAAGGACTGGACGGCGAAGGTCCTCGGCTGACGCCAGTGAGCGCGACATCGGTCGAAAGGGACTCGGGGCCAACGGCTTTCGCCGGTCGCATCCGACCGGTGCCGGCCGCTCTCTGGGGGATGGCCGCGCTGGTCCCGCTCGCCTTCCTGCTCGCCTTCTTCGCCTGGCCGGTCTGGACGCTGATCGGGCGCGGCTTCGTGTCCAATGACGGCGGCATCGCGATGGATGCCGTCGGTTCGATCCTCGGCTCGGCCCGCACGCTGCGGATCGTCCGCACAACCTTGACCCTCGCGGTCCTCGGGACGACCGCGTCGGTGCTGCTCGGCATACCCGGTGCCTATGTCCTTTACGTATGTCGCTTTCCCGGCCGCGCGCTCGCGCGCGCCCTCGTGACCGTCCCCTTCGTGCTGCCGACCGTGGTCGTCGGGGTGGCCTTCCTCGCGGTCCTGGGGCCGCACGGGCCGCTGGGCTTCCTCGGGTTGAGCCAGTCGCTGACCGCGATCGTGCTGGCGCTCGTCTTCTTCAACTATGCGATCGTCGTGCGGACCGTCGGCGGGTTGTGGTCACGATTGGACCCGCGGGCCACCCAGGCGGCCCGGGCGCTCGGTGCGAGTCCGCGGCGGGCCTTCTTGACCGTGACCCTGCCCGCGCTGGCACCGGCAATCGCCTCGGCAGCCATACTCGTCTTCCTGTTCTGCGCCTCGGCCTTCGGGGTCGTGATGGTGATGGGCGGTGTGCGCTACGGCACGATCGAGACCGAAATCTGGTATCAGACAACGCAATTGCTCGACCTGCCCGCTGCCTCCGCACTGTCCGTGGTGCAACTCGTCGTGGTCGCCGCGTCCCTTCTCGCGGCGTCCGCCGCCCAGGGGCGCAGCGAGCGCGCCCTGCGGTTGCGCGGCGACGCGAGTGGGGAGCATGCGTGGTCCTGGCGGCGCGACTGGGGACCGACGGTGGTGACGGGCCTGGTCGTTCTCGGCCTGCTCGCCTTGCCGATGATCACCCTGGTGATCCGCTCGCTGCGCGATGCCACCGGTTGGACGCTCGATCACTATCGGGCGCTCGGCACCACCGTCGGTCGCGCGCTGCCGGTGCCCGTCTGGACGGCGATCCGCAACTCCCTGATCGTTGCTCTCGAAGCCACCGTGCTCGCTCTCGTGCTCGGGACTCTCGTCTCGCTCGTCGTCAGCCGCCGGCCCCGAGCAGCGCTGGGGCGCCGGGCATTACGCCTGCTCGACTCGGTCTTCATGCTGCCGCTCGGGGTGTCTGCGGTGACCGTCGGCTTCGGCTTCCTCATCACGCTGAACCGACCGCCGCTGGACTTGCGCAGCTCGATCGTCCTGATTCCGATCGCCCAGGCCGTCGTTGCGCTGCCGCTGGTGGTGCGCTCGATCCTGCCCGTGTTGCGCGCGATCGATCCGCGCCAGCGGGAGGTTGCCGCGACCCTGGGGGCCTCGCCCGCGCGGGTGTTGTGGAGCGTGGACGGGCCCTTCCTCCTGCGAGGCATGGGCATCGGCGCGGGCTTCGCCATGGCGACGTCGTTGGGGGAGTTCGGGGCTACGAGCTTCCTCGCGCGCCTGGACCGGCCCACGCTCCCAGTCGTGATCTTCAAGCTCGTCGGCCGGCCGGGTGAGGCGAACTTCGGTGCGGCGCTAGCGGCTTCGGTCGTGCTCGCGGTCCTGACCGCCGTCGTGATGCTGGTTGCCGAGTTCGTCCGTCCGCCCGCTGCGGGGCAGCTATGAGGCCCGGGGCCGGCGAGGTTCCCGCGGGGACGGACGGCCCGGGCGCCGGCGGGCAGGACGGCGACGGCCTAGATGGCGAAGGCGCGGCGGAACGCGGGTCCGGGCCGGGGCTCACGGT
>NZ_DAOQZV010000233.1:0-4883 GCF_035343835.1 Nostocoides sp.
TCTGATCCAATAGAACCGCCCGCGCCGGTTACGAGGACGGTCTTTCCGGCGATGGTGCCAGAGATGGCGGTGGCGTCCAACTCGACTTCGCCGCGGCCGAGGAGATCGGCCAGATCCAGGCTGCGCAAATCATTAGCTCCAGGTCGACCGAGCAGGTCCCGCGTGCGCGGCAGAACTCGTAGGTCCAATCGGTTATCATCGGCCAAGTCTCTAAGCTCACGCAGCAGAGCCGAGTCGGCGCTTGGAATAGCGATCGCCAGGATTTCCGCGTTCGTCTCGTGAGCAACTCGCGACAAATCATTCCGCGTTCCTAGAACTTTTACTCCATCAATTTTCCATCGTCGTTTCCTCGAATCGTCGTCGAGAATTCCGATCGGGACGAGGTTCGAATTCGGATCGCGCACGAGGCTACGGATCAATTGCCTCCCTCCTTGCCCAGCGCCGAAGATCAATACTCGACGGTTGTCCTTAGCTACAGCTGTTTGCGTAGAACGAAGTCTGACGATGAAACGGGCGCCGAACATGGCAAGGAGAGCGGAGATGCCGGTGATGAGTGGAACAGAACGAGGGACCCATAATGGGTTGGTCACGAGATTGATGAGGAATGCTGAAAAGCAACTGATAGCCACGACGCGCGTCAAATCGACAGCTTCTTCGATGGAAGCGTTTGCGTGCCCGATGGCGTATGGACCAACCGAGAATCCGAGAGCTAGGTGACATACGATCGCGACGGCAAGAAAATTGATCACCCCCATTCGGAGATGGCCGAGTTCGAAGTCAAATCTGAGCAAGACGGCTGCGAGGGTCGCGCCGCACCACAGCGCGACGTCGATGAGTGGCCAGCGTAGACGCATGGCTAACGGCAAGACTGCACCAACGGGCACGGAGAACTCCGAATATAGATAAGGCGACGTGCCGAGCACTCGTGCAGCATTGGTGGCCTTGGATCGCAGGACAAGAGTATTTGCCGCCTGAGCTTAGCTGGAAGTCGACGCCGGTGGCGAGATTTCGATCGCGAGAGCGAATCCCAGGGACGGGGCAGCCCTCAGGTCAGACCATGAGGTCAAGCGGGGCAACCGCGGCGAGCACCTGTTCGGCGAGTTCGGGCCGGCAGACGATCAGGTCGGGCAGGAGCACATTGCGCTGGTTGTAGACCAATGCGCTGCCATCGACGCGGCTGGTGAACAGGCCGGCGGACCGGGCGACGATCACGGGTGCCGCGGAGTCCCATTCGTACTGGCCACCCGCGTGCACATAGGCGTCCGTGGAGCCGTCCAGGACCGACATCGCCTTGACACCGGCGGAGCCCATTGGCACCAACTCGGCGTCCAGCGCCTCGACCAACGACGGCAGCCAGGCCGGCGGACGCGAACGGCTCACGGCCAGTCGGATCTTGCCGCCGTTCGCGGCGGGGACGCTGGGGGCGGGGTCGCTGGCATACACCAGGCCGCGCGCGGGGAGGGCGACGGCACCCGCCACCAAGTCACCCCGCTCCCAGAGTGCGACGTGGACGGCCCAGTCATCGCGCGGACGCTCGGAGAACTCCCGGGTGCCGTCGAGCGGGTCGACGATCCACACCCGGTCCGAATCCAAGCGCAGGAGATTGTCGCGGCCCTCCTCCGAGAGCACCGCGTCGTCCGGGCGGGCCTGGGCAAGCGCGGTCATCAGGTAGTCGTGCGCGCCGAGGTCACCGGCGCTCTTGAGCGCCTTGGCGTCCCCGTCGGCCGGGAAGTCGGCCCGGATCCGCAACAGCACCTCCCCGGCGCCGGCGGCGAGGTCGTGGGCGAGTTGGGCGTCGGTCCGAGAATCCATCAGGTATGCCGTTCGGCTTTCGTCGGTCGGGTTTCGGGGTGACCAAGTCTAGGTCGAAGCCGGCGGCCTCAATGACGCTCGGAGGTGTCGGCTGCGCTCGGGGTCGGCGCCGGATCCGAGTCCGGTGGCCGGATTCCGGTGCGTCGACCGACCGGCACGTGGACGAAGGCCCGTCGCCCGTGGGCGTGCTTGACCATGCCCCACGCGATCGGTCCGAGCAACAGCAGGCCGGCGCCGATGATGCCCACCCAGACCGGCGGCACCTTCAGCAGGCCGAGCCCGGTCAGCGACAAGACGATGGCGATCCCGCGACGCAGCACCGACTGCGAGACAAAGTTCGCCAGCCGGGCCCCGACGAAGGTCCCGGGGCTGCCACCGACGATCAAGGGGATCAGGACGCTCCACGTGATGCCAGTGGCCATCACGTGGGAGATGGCGGCCGAAATGACCAGCGGGATCGCCTGCACCAGATCGGTGCCGACGAGCTTGCGCGCCGACAACGTGGGGTAGAGCAACAGCAGGCTGATCATGATCAGCGACCCGGAGCCGACGCTCGTCAGGCCCACGAGCAGGCCCCCGACGGCACCGACGATCAGGGTCGGGATGGGCTTGATCGGCGGGTCGGGCCGATTGTGGTCGTAGTTGCCCCGGCGCATCTCGAGGTAGATACGCAGAGTCAGCGTGCTGGCGGTGAGCAGCAGGGCGCAACCGATGGCCTTCTTGAGGAAGGTCTCGGGGTCCATGTCTCCGTCCCGCATCCATTTCACGATCCAGCCGCCGGCAAAGGCCATGGGGATCGAGCCGATCATCAGCCATTTGGCCAGGGTCAGATTGGGTTGGCCCCGCTTGTAATGCACGGCGGCGCCCACCGACTTGTTGACCGCGGCGGCGACCAGGTCGTTAGCGACGGCCGCCGTCGGGGGGATGCCGAGGAAGATCAGGGCGGGCGTCATCAAGGCGCCGCCGCCCATGCCAGTCAGGCCGACGACGATGCCGATGGCGAAGGCGACGGCAAGCAGGCCCGGGGTGTCGGCGGTGATCAGATCGCCCATTCGAGGGTCTCCTCCGTTGTCAGGTGGCCGCGCAAGCGGAGGGCTTGGAGCACCCGCTCGACCGCGGCGTCGATGGTGATGCCGGTGGTGTCGATGACGAGGTCGGCTTCGGTGGGCTCCTCATACGGGGAGCTGATGCCGGTGAAGTCGGCAATCTCCCCGCGGCGGGCCTTGGCATACAGGCCCTTGCGGTCGCGTCGTTCGCACTCGGCGAGCGGGGTGGAGATGTGGACGAGGAGGAAGTCGCCCCCGGCCTCGGCGACCATGTGCCGCACCGCCCGCCGCGTCGAGCGGAAGGGCGCGATCGGGCTGCAGATCGCGATCCCGCCGTGGCGGGAGATCTCGGCGGCCACCCAGCCGATCCGGCGGATATTGGTCTCGCGGTCGGCCGCCGAAAAGCTCAGGCCGGCGCTGAGGTGGCGGCGCACGAGATCGCCGTCGAGCAGCGTCACGCTTCGCTCGCCGTCCTCGAGGATCGCGTCCCGGACCGACCGGGCGATCGTCGATTTGCCCGAGCCCGAGAGGCCGGTGAAGAAGAGCACGAGACCGTGGCGGGCCTCCGGCGTCTCCGGTGCCTCGAGGTCGACAACGTCCCCCGGCGCGTATGCCGCGATGACCCGCTCCCGCTTCTCGCCCACTGTCCGCCGGTCCATGGGGACCGCGACCACGTGACCGCGGCCCATGCGCGAGACAGCGGACAGGGCCGACCGAATGCTGGCCACACCGGGGGAGTGGGCGGTCAGGCTCGGCCCGGCCAGCACAAGGAATTGCAGGGGCCTTTTGCCGGCCTCGGCCGCGATGTGGAGCAGATCGTCGGTCTTCATCGGGCGGTCGACGATCACCGTGACGACGCCTGGCTCCAACTGACCAGCGTTGGCCGCCGGCCCGACGTAATAACGCTCGAAGGTCCGCGGCGACGGGGCGCCGACCCACTCGGGCACGGCGTCGAGGTCGAGTTCGCTGTCCTCGTCCAGGCCGCCATCAGCGGCGAGGCGCGCCACCGGCACGCCCTCGGGGTCTACGACCTCGACACCACCGGCCGCGAGCGCCTTGCCCGCGACGTCGGCCGGCAGCCGAAGGCTGACGATCGATCCGGGCGCAACGCGATCCAGCGGAGCGACCACGCCGGTCCGCAACAGCTCGAGGTCGTCGAGCACATCGGGCGGCGGGCAGTACTGAGGAAGGGGCGTCCCAGTGGTCACAAGCGCTAAGTCTCGCATTCCGATGGGAATGCTCGATACCACCGTCCGTCCGACCGGCGCCGGACCGGGCGAGAGTGCCCGGGACGGCCCCCGCGAAGCCGGCTGCTCAGTCCTCGCGGCGCGCCGACGGAGATGGCATGACGGCGAAGGGCTCAGGAGCGGTGAATCCGGCAGCGGCGAACGCGGCGATGACCGCGTCAGCCACCGCGTCGGCCCGGTCCGCTGGGACCAGGGCGATCGCGGAGCCGCCGAAGCCACCGCCAGTCATCCGGGCGCCGAGGGCGCCGTGCGCCTGAGCCGTCTCGCAGGCGAGATCCAGTTCCGCGCAGGAGACTTCGAAGTCGTCGCGTAGCGAGGCGTGGCTTTGCGCGAAGAGGCGCCCGGCCTCGCCCCAGTCGCCCGCGCGCAAGGCGGCCGCGCATTGACGGACCCGGTCGATCTCGGTGACCACGTGGCGCACGCGGCGCTGGACCACCTCGACGGGCTCACCATCGGTGTCGAGCCGGTCGACCAATTCGGTCAGCGCCTTCTCCAGCCCGGCCGGGTCGATCTCGCGGAGCGTCGCGATCCCGAGCGCGCCCGCCGCCCGCTCGCAGGAGGCCCGGCGGGCGCCGTACTGCCCGTCCACGAGGGCATGGTGGGCCTTGGTGTCGATGACGAGCAGGCACAGGCCGGCCGCGCCGATCTCGAACGCCACCTGCTCGGTATGACCGTCACGGCAGTCGAGCAGGAGTGCTCGGCCCTCCTGGGCCAGCATCGCGGCCGCCTGGTCCATCCCGCCCGTCGGCGCGCCGGCAACCTCGTTCTCGGCGCGCCG
>NZ_DAOQZV010000234.1:0-4838 GCF_035343835.1 Nostocoides sp.
GGTTGCGCCTGCCACTGCATCGCGACCGGGTCAAGAACTGGGACGCGCTCGGTGCCGTCGCGGCGGTGCTGTCCCTGGGCGGCCGGGACGGCGCCTTCCCCGCCCGGGTCATGGACGCGGGCAGCGCGCGCTATTCGCCGATCCTGCCGTGGCTGCGGCTCTACGGCGTCCCGGACCTGACGGGGATCAACTTGGAGTTCGCCGGCCCGGTCCGGCGCGACGGCGTGCTCTTTCGCTATGGGGATGTCACGGCCACAGCGCTGCCCAACGGCTACCTCGACGCCATCACCTGCATGTCGGTGATCGAGCACGGTGTCCCGCTGCAGCCCTTCCTGACCGAGTCCGCCCGGGTGCTGCGCTGCGGTGGCGTGCTCGTGATCTCCACCGATTACGACCAAGAGCCGCCGGACACGACCGGGAAAGCCGCCTACGGCGTGCCCGTACACATCTTCGGACCCGCCGAGATCCGCGCCCTGGTCGCTGATGCTGCCGAGGCGGGGCTCGACCTCGTCGGTGAGCTGACCGACGAGGTGCTGGCCCATCCCGAGCGCCCCTGCCATTGGGCCAGGGTGAACCTCGACTACACCTTCATTCTCCTGACCTTCCGCCGTCGCTGACCGGCGATGGCGCAACCGCGGGAACGGCACTATGCGCCGGCCGGGCCGCTGGCCCTCTCGGCGGTGCTGGGCACGTATCGCCACGGGGGAGGGGACCCTACGTGGGCGCGTGACGAGGCAGGCATCTGGCTGGGCCGGCAGACGCCCGCCGGCCCGGGCACCCTCGTGGTCCGGCTGGACGCCGCAGCCGGGACGGTCGTGGGGACCGCCTGGGGAGCCGGCGCCGATTGGCTACTCGACGGACTGCCGGACCTGGTCGGCGCGCGGGACGATTGGGCGGGCTTCGTCGCCCATCACGAGCAGGTGGCCGCCGCTCGACGCGCCAATCCGGGATGGCGGCTGGGCCGCTCTCGGCTGGTGCTCGACTCCCTCGTCCCGGCGATCATCGAGCAGAAGGTCACCGGCAAGGAGGCCTTCGCCGGCTACCGCGCCCTGGTCCGGCGCTTCGGTGAGCCCGCGCCCGGCCCGCGCGTGGGACTGGTGATGGCGCCGACCGCGGCGGGCTGGCGCGGCATACCGTCCTGGGAGTACCTCCGGGCGGGGGTGACGCCCCAGCGCTCCGACACGATCATGCGGGTGACCCGGGTGGCTGGCCGCCTGGAGGAGATCGTCGGTATGCCGTTGCCCGCCGCTCGCGCGCGGCTGCTCGCCCTGCCCGGGGTCGGCGTCTGGACGGCGGCCGAATGCACCCAGCGCGCCCTCGGGGATCCCGATTCGCCGAGCTTTGGCGACTATCACGTCGCCAAGGAGATCGGTTGGGCGCTGCTCGGCCATGACATCGACGATGACGAGCTGGCGCACCTACTGGAGCCGTATGCCGGTCACCGCTATCGCGTGCAGGCCCTCCTCGCGCTCGCCGGCTCCCGCCGGCCCCGGCGCGGCCCCCGTTTTACCCTCCCGACCCATTTGCCCGAAGGGTCAGGACTCGCCCGGCCCGCTCAGCGTGGGCGGTCAGGCCCTCGGACCACAGGGCGACCTCCAGGCGGGCGATGAGCCGGCCCAGGTCGACATCGTCACCGGGGACGTGCAGGACCACCCGTGCTTCGGGCTCGGTGTCGCCGCTCGCTTCGAGCACGGAAGGCGTGTCGGTCAGCGACAAGGCGGCCAGGCGGACGGCCCGGGCCAGGCGTTCGCTTACCGGCTCGGCACCCACCGAGCGGATGCCGACAGCCACCGATTCGGCGGATCCCGGCGCGGCACCGAGTGCGGCCCGGGCGGCCTCGATGTGCCCCATCGCGAAGAAGTCGCCGGGGCCGCGGCGCACGAGGCGGGCCGCATCCTCCCGCGGGACCGAGGAGTCCGGCGCGACCAGCCGGCCCAGCCCGCGCACCAGGGCCACCGGGATGCGCTCGACCTTGCCCTTGACCAGATCGGCCGCGGCCGCGAGCTCGTCCCCAACGGCGATCGCGGTGACGTCCAGCTGCCGGCCGTCGGCATCGGGCAGCCCGCGGTAGTCCTCGATCACCCGCACCCCCGCCGCGCCCAGCGCGAAATCGGTTTGGCCGCCGCGCCAGGGCCGGCCGGCCGTGTCGGTGACGATCACCCCGAACGCGTCATGTCCGGCCAGCAGCGCGAGGCCGGCCCGCAACTGTTCGGCCGCCTCGTCCGGGCGCTCCGGCAGCACCAGGATCGCCTCGCCGGCCCCGGTGTTCGACGCGTCCACGCCGGCGGCGGCGCTCACCACGCCACAGCGGCCTTCGACGATGCGGGTCGCCCCGGTGCTCGTCATCCGCTCGGCCACCACCCGCACCGTCTCCGCGGCGACGACGGCGCGCCGGTCGGTGGAATCGGCATACCGTCCGTGGGCCTTGGAGACGATCTTGCTGGTGACCACCACGATGTCGCCCGGCTCGATCGCCAGCCCCCCGCCGGCGATCCCGGCGTGCACCAGCGCGGCCAGATCCGCGCCGGCTACCACCTCGGGAATGCCCCGCACCCCGATCACGGACACCACCGGGAAAGCCTGAACCTCCACTACAGCGTCAGCCATTGCGCAGCGCCAGACCCAGGTCCAGCGCCGCCCGCGCGAGGCGCGCAGCGCCCGCGCGTTCGCCCATCAGCAGTTCGCGGTCATAGGTCTCGACGCGCAGGCCCGGCAGGCCGGCGACGGCATCGGCCGGGTCGATCAGCCACCCGTCGAGGAAGTCGGCGTACAGACTCGCCACCCCAGCGGCGCTCGATTCCACGCCGATGGCGCTCAGGCAGGCGTCGGCATGCCCGCGCACGGGTCGCCCGCCGATCAGCGGTGACACCCCGACCACCGGCGCGGTGGTGCCGCGCAGGGCATCGCGCACGCCGGGCACGCCCAGGATGATCCCGATCGAGACCACGGGGTTGCTCGGGGGCAGGATCACCAGGTCGGCCTCGCGGATCGCGTCGAGCACCCCGGGCGCCGCGGCCGCTCGGTCCAGCCCAGCCACGACGAAGCGCTGCGCGGGCGTCCGCGTGCGGTCCTCGACCCACCACTGCTGGAAGTGGATCGCCTGCGGGCCGTCCGCGCGCTCAACAACGACATGGGTCTCGACCGGCGCGTCCGTCATAGGCAGCAGGGTGATCCGTTGTTCCGGCAGTCCCCACCGGGTTGCCAGCCGCTCGGTGATGGCGGTCGGCTGTAGGCCCTCGCCGAGCCAGTATGAGCGCGCGATGTGCGTCCCGAAGTCGCGGTCGCCAAGCCCGAACCACTGCGGTCCCACGCCGTATGCCGCGAGCTCACCCTGGACGATGCGGCTGTCGTCCGCGCGTCCCCACCCTTGCGCCTCGTCGATCCCGCCGCCGAGGGTGTAGAGCAGGGTGTCGACATCGGGGCTGACCCGCAGCCCGAAGAGCGTGATGTCGTCGCCAGTATTGGCGACGATCGTCAGATCGGATTGCGCGAGAGCAGGGTCCGCGTCGAGGGCGTCGCGCAGCCCGCGCAGGAAGCGGGCGCCACCGACGCCGCCGGCCAAGGCGGTGATCAACATGGCGGCATCCTTGCGTATATCCCTCGAGGGCTTGACTTCCGGGGTATGACACGCATGTAATTCCATTGGTGTGGTTACGGTACGGGCACGATGTGGCGTGTTCGCTACTGACAAGTAAGTCCGAAGTGGAGTGAGGAGTGGCCCGTGCCTGACGTGGTGTATTTGGGGCTCGCTGTCGACGAAGCCCTGTCCTGGCAGGAGCGTTCGCTGTGTGCCCAGACCGATCCGGAGGCCTTCTTCCCCGAGAAAGGTGGCTCCACCCGGGAGGCCAAGAAGGTCTGCGTCGGCTGCGACGTCCGTGCCGAATGCCTGGCCTACGCTCTGGCCAATGACGAGCGTTTCGGCATCTGGGGCGGGCTCTCCGAGCGCGAGCGCCGCAAGCTGAAGCGGCGCGCGGTCTGAGCCGGCGCGCCTCGGCGCCCGCTTACCGCTGCACCCGTATGACTGCGCCCCTGACGCCTGACGTGCCCGCGTCGGGCCTCCACGTCACGGCTGTTCTCCTCGCCGAGCGCATCGACGATGCGCTCATCGACGCGCTCTGGGCGCTCGCCGACCAGGACTTACCCGCCGATGCCCTGGTCGTGCTCGACGCCACGCCGGCCGGTGATCTCACCGAACGTCTGCCGCGCTCCCAGGCCCTGCTCGGTCAGCTGCCCACCACCACGGTCCTTCGCGTCCGTCCGGGGACCGACCTGCGGGAGGGCCTGCCGGATGCGGTGGCCGCCGCGGACGCTGCGGCCGGCGACGCCGCCAACCCGGGGACGAGCGCCCTGTGGCTACTCACCGGCGCTACGGTGGCCGAGCACGACGCCCTCGGCCATCTCGCCGCCACCCTCGCCGGCTCCCACAGTGTCGGCATGGCCGCCCCCAAACTCACCGACGCCAACCGCACCTCTCGCTTGCAGCGCTTCGGGATCCAGGTCACCCGCTCCGGCCGGCTCCAACTCGACCCGCGCCCCGGCCAACCCGACCAGCAGCAGTACGACGACCGCGTCGATGCCCTCGCGGCGCCCGCCGAGGGCCTGCTCCTGCGTCGCACGACGTATGCCGATCTGGGCGCCCACCGCTCCACGCTCGGCTCGCTCGGGCGCGACCTCGACTACGGCTGGCGCGCCCAACTCGCCGGGCACCGGGTCGAGTTGAGTTCGCGGGCGCGGGTCCGGCTGGGCACGGCATACGCCTCGGTGCCGAGCGCGGCCGATCGCCGCGATGCCCGGCGAGTGGCCCTGGCCCGCGGTCCGATCCTGACCGCCCCGATCCG
>NZ_DAOQZV010000235.1:0-3263 GCF_035343835.1 Nostocoides sp.
CCCTCGACTGGAACCACGCCGCAACCTCGCCGTCGGCTTCGACCCTCGCGGGACCGGAGCGAGCACGCAACTGAGTTGCGCCGGCGCCCCGGTGTCGACCTACGACTTCCGCGACCGCAGTGCCGCGGCGCGAGGGCGAGCAGCATACGTCTCAAAAGCCGCACAATCCTTCTGCCGCAAGGTTTCCGGGAGCTACCTGGACTATGTCAACACCTTCCAGACCGTCAGTGACATGAACCTGATTCGTGCCGTTCTCGGCTATCGGACCACGGACTTTGTCGGCTATTCCGGCGGGACGTGGATGGGCGCCTACGTCCAGAAGTACTTCCCCAAGGCCAGCGGACGCTTCGTCTTGGACCAACACCGACTTCACCGCACCCTGTCGGCGACCTTCCTTGCCCAACCACAGGCCTTCCAACGGCGATTCGAAGCCGACTTCCGGACCTGGGCGGCGCGTTACAACGCGACCTTGCACCTGGGCCGGCGCTGCGCGGCTTCATCGACCGGGCGCGCTCGATGCCGATGGCCGAGGACCCTGCCGTCGCGGCGAACGCGACCTTCCTGGCTATCACCTGCAAGGACACCCCGTGGCCGCGGGGGCAGGCGTTCGCCGACGCCTTCTCTGCCCGCCAGGGCAAGCTCTATCCGCTGCTGGGATGGAGCGAGAACCAGAACCCTTGCTATTACCGGAACTGGCCGGCGCTGAGCATGCCGGCCCCGGATGGCGCGGGCGTCGGCACCACCCTGATGGTGCAGTCGGTGCACGACCCCGCGACCAACGCTCGACTCGCCTACGCCCCCCAAGCGAAGTAGGCCGGCTCGATCCTGATCAAGGTCGTCAAGGAGGGCGACCACGGCATCAACGGCAGTGGCAATCCGTGTGTCGATGACCGCGTGAATATGTTCCTCGCCACCGGGAGCACCGTCACCACCGACGTCACCTGCGAGGGCTTGCCGATCCCCGCGCCTGGGGCCAAGGCGCCGACCGGCCGATCGGTCCAAGAGCAGTGGGCCGCGCTGGCCGCGGGCTTACGCTTCTGATTCCGCCTTTCGAAGGAGACTCGTATGAGCTATCGACCCAGTCCGAGCGGATGGGTGCGTGACCAGGTCGCCGCGATCGAAGCCGCCGGCGACACGCGTGCGGCATCGATCATGGACCGCGCGGTCGTGCTACTCACCATGACCGGCCGCAAGTCCGGCGACACCCTCAAGGTCCCGCTCATGCGCGTCGAACACGACGGCACGTATGCCGCGGTCGCTTCCAAGGGGGGCGCGCCGGACAACCCGCAGTGGTACTACAACCTGCTCGCGAACCCGGACATCACCGTGCAGGACGGCACCGACGTGCACGCCGTGCACGCCCGAGTGATCGAGGGCGAGGAGCGAGCGCACTGGTGGGAGCTTTGCGTCGCCGCCTTCCCGCCGTATGCCGAGTACCAAGCAGGCACCGACCGCACCATCCCGGTGTTCGTTCTCGAACGGCGCTGACTCGTCGGCCCGGCCCGGGCGTCATCGCCGGGTCGGGTCGTCCGTCTGTGGTCGTCGGCTCTGACCCCCGCTCGGTCAGGCGGGGTGGGTGAGGCTGGAACGGCGCAGCCACCAGAGGCCGACGACCGGCAGGACCAGTGGCACATAGCCGTAGCCGGAGCCGAAGTGACTCCACACGGTCTTGTCGGGGAAGGCGCTGGAGCGGGCGAAGGATGCGGCGCCGACGAGCAGCACGCCCACGAGTTCGATGGAGCAGGCGGCCGTGGCCAGCCGGCGGCGGTCGGTCGCCAGCGCGTAGGTCGCGACGATGTAGACGACAGCGGCGAGCGCCGAGAGCAGGTAGGCGACCGGGGCTCGGCCGAAGTACTCGCTGATCTGCAGAATCGAGCGGCCGGTCGCCGCAAGCGCGAGCACGCCATAGACGGCCACGATCAGCCGGCCCGGCCCGGTGCCGGTCGAGCCGGGTTCGGGTGTGCCGGGAACGGACGCTCGTGCGGAGGCGTGGCGGGGGTCAGCGGGCATAGAGGTTCCAGATCTGTGCGATACGCGAGGTCATCACCGCGACGGTGAAGGCGGCGACGACGGTGACGCCCATCGCCCAGCGCGTCTTCTCACGGATCGCCAGCAGCGTGGCCATGATCGGGACGACAGGGAGGGAGAGGGCATACGCCAAGAATGTGGCACCCTCGGAGCTGGGGTCGATGGTCCGAAAGCCGCGCGCGGCGAGGACGGCGAGGACGAGCAGGCCGATCTCGACGAGCGCGGCGACACCGAGGAGGAGGTCGTTGATCAGCCGGCCCCGCCAGGCGAACAGGACGGCCAGCACGAACCAGACCACCGACACCACGATGACGCCGATCGAGACGGGCAGGATCACGCGCAGAGGCTACTTTGCCGGAGTGCTGCCGGAACAACCGGGTCAGACGAACAGGACGAGTCCCGCTGCAGCGATCATCAGCAGCCAGAGGGCCGACCCGGTGGCGAGCGCCCCGATCACGGCGGCGACAACGACGATGGCCATGAAACGCTCGGCGAACTGATCGAGCAGCACCGGCCGGCTCTGCCAGCGCGGCTTGGGTGACGAGGTGGCGCCGCGGTCACGCAGGGCCAGGTCCCAGGGGTCGAGGGGTGGGCGGTGGGGGGCCGGGGCGCCGCGGTGAGTGGTCGCACTCATGGACGTGATCCTTCCGCTGCCGGGGGTTGGTAGACCCAACCTTCACAGCAGTGTCTGGGTAGAGCCTGGATGCTGGCCTCGAAAGCACTGTGTCGCGCCGTCCACCGGTGCGCCCACGCGCATCACGGCGCGTCAGCCGGCTCCCGCGCCACCCGGGAAGCAAACGAGATAGCCCTGGGCAATCATCACCATCACGACAACCGCCCACGTCCGGGGTGGATGGTGCACGCCGTACTTCAACTCGTCGAGCAGGAGCACGCCCACCTGCAACAAGACGATCCACCCGAGGGTGACAACCGCCATCTCGGCATACTGGAGAGCCGAGGCAAAGACCCAGAAGAGCATCAGGGCGGTGACGAGCCCGACCGTCAGGGCCGAACCGGACCGCGTGGTGACCCACTGCTTGGCGGCGAACGCGCACGCCAGGTCGATCAGGGCCAGCCCAAGCATCGCGACCGTCGCCGTCACGACGGTTGGCCAGCTGCTGGGCAGTTTGATCAGGGGCAAAACGGGCAGCCCGTCCATGCGGTCCTCCTCCTCGGTGCGCGCTCGTTGAAGAGGTAGAGCAATCAGTGCGTGAGCTGATACATGCCGGCCGCGG
>NZ_DAOQZV010000235.1:3363-4819 GCF_035343835.1 Nostocoides sp.
CCGACCGGGCGTCTCTCGTGGCGCGAGACGCGCGCGACCGGGGCTCCCCACGGGGGTCCCGGAACGGCATACGGTGATAGCTGCCGTCGTCTCCAGCATCCCTGAGGATTCACCAGTGACCGATCCCTATCAGCCGGCCCCCGGCGTCGAACTCACGCACCCGGAATGGTCGCGAAGCGCCACCATCTATCAGATCAATACTCGCCAGTTCACCGCGGAAGGCACGCTCGCCGCAGCGGCGGGTGAGCTGCCACGGCTGCGCGATCTGGGCGTGACGATCGTGTGGCTGATGCCGATCAATCCGATCGGCGAGGTCAACCGCAAGGGCACCCTCGGGAGCCCGTATGCCGTTCGCGACTACCTCGCCGTCAACCCCGAACTCGGCACCCTGGAGGATCTGAAATCTTTTGTCGCCCAGGCGCATTCGCTCGGCCTGTTCGTGATTCTCGACTGGGTTGCCAACCACACGGCCTGGGACAACCATCTGGTCACCGACCACCCCGAGTGGTATGCCCGCGATTGGAAGGGGGAGTTCACGCCGACACCGTGGTGGGACTGGGACGACATCATCGACCTCGACTACGAGCGCCCCGAGGTGCGCCGGTATATGACCGAGGCGATGGCCTACTGGGTCCGAGAAGCGGACGTCGACGGTTACCGTTGTGATGTCGCGGGGATGGTGCCGACCGACTTCTGGGAGAACGTCCGTCGCGAACTCGACGCGATCAAGCCCGTCTTCATGCTCGCCGAATGGGAGGCGCGCGACCTGCACGTGCGCGCCTTCGACATGACGTATGCCTGGTCGTGGAACGACACGATGCACCACATCGCGCAGGGCAAGGCCGATGTCGAGTCGCTCTATGTCTATTACGCGTGGAACGCGAAGGCCTATCCGCGCGACATCATGCGGATGATGTTCGTCTCCAACCACGACAAGAATGCCTGGGACGGAACGGAATACGAGATGTTCGGCGACGCCGTGCAGGCGGCGATCGTGTTGTCGGTGATCGGCGAAGGAATGCCGCTGCTCTACAACGGGCAGGAGGCTGGCAACGACAAGCGCCTGGAGTTCTTCGAGAAGGATCCGATCGTCTGGCGCGAGCACCCGATGGCTGAGTTCTATCGCTCGCTGTTCGCGCTCAAGCACGCGACCTCTTGTCTGTGGAACGCCGCGTGGGGCGCCCGGATGGTCAACGTGCGCAACTCGGCGAGCAAGCAGGTGCTCAGTTTCGTCCGGGCCGACGCGGCGAGCCGGGTTTTCTGCGTGCTGAATCTCTCCCCCACCGAGCAGAAGGTGACCTTCGGCCCCGGCCCGCACCTGGGTCGGTGGCGCGAGCACTTCACCGGCGCCGCGCTGAGCGTCGGCGACGAGACCGCGCTGACCGTCGAGCCGTGGGGCTACCGCGTGTTCGTCGGCTGAGTCGCGGCGGCGACCCGGCGCTGCCTGGAGGCCGCG
>NZ_DAOQZV010000236.1:0-4805 GCF_035343835.1 Nostocoides sp.
GCTGGCCCGCGCCGCGCGGCCGCTGACGGACACCGATGCCCAGGGTTCGCCGGCGCCACCTGACCCGGGCCGCTGGCGCGCCCGCTGAGTGCCGTCAGGCGACCGGGTGAGCGGTGGCGAAGAGCGAGACGCCGGGAAGCGACTTCACCGGCAAGTGACGCTCCAGTGCGACAACGACGCGAAGGGCCGCGTTGACCGGTCGCGGCATCTCCTCCAAGTCACTGCCCGAGCTGGCCCGGCGGCGCAGGGCCACCGTCGGACGCAGCAGGACGTTCCACGACCACAGGTCATCGACGACAAAACCGCTCCGGGACAACAGATCCGTCAGCGTGGTCCTGGTGTAGCGGCGCACGTGGTCCACCGCGACATCGTGCTCCGACCACAGCCGTGGGTCGGCGGGCACGGCGATCTGGAAGACCCCGTCGGGACGCAGCACGCGACGCACCTGCCGCACGGCCGCATCGTGGTCGACGATGTGCTCCAACACGTCGTAGGCGACGACCAGGTCGAGGCTGCTGTCGGCGACCGGAAGGGCCGTCGCGTCGCCGCGCACCACCTCGAGCCCGCGCGAGCGACCGACGAGCGCCCCCTCTTCGCCGTATTCGAGGGCCGCGACCTCCCAGCCGGCCGATTGCAGGACGCGCGTGTTGCCCCCGCCGGCCGCACCGATGTCGAGGGCCCGGCCGGGCGGCCTACCGGCAATCGAGCGGGCGAGCAGGTGACGACGCTCGGCATACCACCAGTGGGTGTCTTCGAGCGCGGTGAGTTTGCGGACTTCGTGGCCGCGCATCAGACGCGCACGTGCCCGTCGCCCTCGACGATCCACTTGGTCGTCGTCAGCTCCGGGAGGGCCATCGGGCCGCGGGCGTGCAACTTCTGGGTGGAGATGCCGATCTCGGCACCGAAGCCGAACTCGCCGCCGTCCGTGAAGCGGGTCGACGCGTTGACCATGACGGCAGCCGCGTCGACCTCCGCGCTCCAGCGCCGGGCGGCCGAGCGGTCCTCGGTGACGATCGCTTCGGTGTGGCCGGAGCCGTAGGTGCGCACGTGCTCGAGGGCGTCGTCCAACGAGCTGACGACGCCGACGGACATCTCGAGCGCGTGGAACTCGGTGGCGAAGTCGTCATCGGTGGCGACGGCAAAGGGGACCCCGGCCGCGGTCGCGATGGCGCTTGCGCGCTCGTCCGTATGCAGCACCACGCCCGCGCCGGCGAGCTCGGTCAGGGCCTTGGGCAGGAAGTCGGGCGCGACCGATTCGTGGACGAGCAGCGACTCGGCGGCATTGCAGACGCTGGGCCGGTGGGTCTTCGAGTTCATCGTGATCGCGAGCGCCTTGTCGAGGTCGGCGGCGCGGTCGACATAGACGTGACAGTTGCCGATGCCGGTCTCGATCACCGGGACCGTGGAGTTCAAAACGACCGAGTTGATCAGGTCGGCACCGCCGCGCGGGATCAGCAGGTCGACCAGGCCGCGGGCCGTCATCAGCGCGCGGACGGCGTCGTGGCCGCCTTCGAGCAGGCCGATGGCGTCGGGGTTGACCCCGTGTGCGGCAAGGGATTCGCGCATGACGTCCACGAGGACACGGTTGGAGTCGGCTGCCGCCGAGCCGCCGCGCAGGATCACGGCGTTGCCGGATTTCAGCCCCAGGCCGGCGGCGTCGACAGTGACATTGGGGCGGGCTTCGTAGATCATTCCGACGACACCCATCGGGACGCGGACCTGCCGGATCTGCAGGCCGTTGGCGAGGGTCGAGCCCCGGACGATCTCGCCGACCGGATCCGGAAGCGCGGCAATGTCACGCAGGGCGTCGGCGATCGCGGTGACCCGGTCCGGGGTCAGGGCGAGGCGATCCTGAAGGCTGGCTGGCATACCGCCGTTGCGACCGCGCTCGAGATCCACTGCGTTCGCCGCGACGATGCGGTCGGTGGCCGCGCCGAGGGCGTCGGCGAGGGCGTGCAGCGTTGCGTCCTTCGCGGCGCGCGACATCAGCGCGAGTTCGCGGGCGGCGACTCGCGCCCGGCCGGCCAACTGCGCAACCGCCTCGGTGGCGTCGGGGGAAACACTCGTCATACGGCAAGGGTACGGGCGACGCGAGCGCGCGCGCATCGCGTCCGCCTGTGCGAGGGTGGTCGCTCACGCCGGGCGCAGGGCCCGGCGCCCCAGTCCTGGGGAGGACTTTGCCATGTCTCGTTCGTCGATCGCCCTCGCCGCTGCAACGGCCGCCGCTCTGACTGTGGGCCTGAGCGCTCCCGCCCAGGCGGCGCCCGCCGAGCGCCTGTGCCGCGGGACCATCACCGGGGCGATCACCGGCTCCATCCGGGTGCCATCCGGTGCGACCTGCACGATTAACAATGCCAACGTCCGCGGGGCGATCAATGTCGACGCGCGGGGCAGCCTGACGGTCAACGGCGCGGTGATCGACCGCAGCGTCACGGCTGTCGGCTACACAAGAGTCTCGGTGACGAACTCCCGTGTCGGCGGCGCGATCAGCCTCAGCACGGGCGGCGCCATCGCCTTGACCGCGGTCGTCGTTGCCGGCAGTGTCACGCTCACGGCCAACCGCCAGGGCACCAAAGCGCTGAAGTACAACGCGATCTCGGGCAAGCTCTCCTGCACCAACAACGCCCCGGCACCGACGGGCGTCGCGAATGTCGTCTCGGGCGGGAAATTCGGTCAGTGCGTGCGCGTCTGAGTCAGGTGAGCGGCGGGCGCGCCCGGGGGCGCGGCGGGGCATACGGGAGAATGGCCTGGTGACCACGATCGTCTCCATCCAGTCCTCCGTCGCGTATGGCCACGTGGGCAACTCCGCGGCCGTCTTCCCCCTGCAGCGGCTGGGGGTCGAGGTCTGGCCCGTCTACACCGTGCACTTCTCCAACCACACCGGGTATGGCGCGTGGCGTGGCCCGCTGCTGGCGGCAGAAGACGTGCGGGCGGTCATCACCGGGATGGAGGAGCGCGAGGCGTTCCCCGATGTGGATGCGGTGCTATCGGGCTATCAAGGCGGCAGCCAGATCGGCGACGTCATCCTCGACGCCGTCGCCCGGGTCAAGGCGGCCAACCCGTCGGCCATCTATGCGTGCGACCCGGTCATGGGCAATGCCAAGAGCGGCTGCTTCGTCCACCCCGACATCCCCATCTTGCTGCGTGAACGCGTTGTGCCGCAAGCAGATCTGATCACGCCCAACCAGTTCGAGCTGGGCTTCCTGACCGGGACCGAGCCGGAGACGCTCGAGGACACCCTCGCCGCGGTCGACCTGGCGCGGGCGATGGGCCCCTCCACTGTGCTGGTGACCTCGGTGCTGCGCCCCGACCGGCCGGCCGACACCATCGAGATGCTCGCCGTCCACGGCGACGAGGCCTGGATCGTCCAGACGCCGCAGTTGCCGATGAAAGCCAACGGCTCCGGCGATGTGACCGCGGCCCTCTTCACCGCTCACCTGCTCAACTCGGGCCCCGATGAGGCGCTGGCCAAGACGGTGTCGTCGGTCTATGCCCTCCTGAAGCGGACCCTGGACTCCGGCCGCCGGGAGCTGCAACTGGTGCAGAGCCAGGAAGAGATCGCCCACCCGGCCATGGAGTTCGTGCCGACTCGGGTGCGCTGACCCCCTACCCGAAAAGCGAGCGAGTTGCCGAGCCCGATGTCGAGGCGCCCGGCCCTGGCGTCGTCGATGGTGTTGGCCCCCGGCGAAGGCGGGCGGCTGGCTCTGCGCCTGCCCGGGTGACCCGATCTCAGCGAACGACGAGGTTGTCGCGGTGGACGACCTCGCGTTCGTACTCGGGTCCGAACTCGCGGGCCAGTTCCTTGGTCGAGCGGCCGAGCAGCTTGGGGATCTCCCCGGAGTCGTAGCTGACCAGACCGCGCGCGATGATCGTGCCGTCGGGGCCGGCGATGTCGACCGGATCGCCCTCGGTGAAGGAGCCCACCAGCCCGGTGATCCCGGCGGGGAGGAGGGACTTGCGGCGCTCGACCAAGGCCGCAACGGCACCGGCGTCGACCACGAGAGTCCCGCGGGCCGCGGTGGCGTGCGCGATCCACAGCTTGCGGCTGGCCTTGCCGACCGAGTCCGGCAGGAAAATCGTCCCCACATCCTCGCCGGCCAAGGCCGGACCGACAGCGGGTGCCGCGCAGAGCACGGCCAGAACGCCTGCGGAGTTGGCGATCGCCGCCGCTTCGATCTTGGTGGCCATGCCCCCGGTGCCGACCATCGACCCGGACCCGCCGATGCGGACCTGGTCGAGATCGGACAGTGACCGGATCGCCGGAATGCGCTGTGCCCCAAGCTCACTCGGCGGCCCGTCATAGAGCGAGTCCACATCGGTCAACAGGACGAGCGCCTCGGCGCGCACCAGATGGGCGACTAGCGCCGCGAGCCGGTCGTTGTCGCCGAAGCGAATCTCGTGGGTCGCGACGGTGTCGTTTTCGTTGACGATCGGCACGATCCCCAACTCCAGCAGCCGGTCGAGCGTGCGCCGCGCGTTGGTGTAGTGCCCCCGCCGCGTCACATCGTCCGCGGTCAGCAGCACCTGCCCGACCGTAAGCCCGTATGCCGCGAACGCCGCCGTGTACGCCGCCATCAGTGCGCCTTGGCCCACGCTTGCCGCGGCCTGCTGGGTGGCCAGGTCGCGCGGCCGGCGGGTCAGCCCCAGCGGACCGATCCCGGCAGCGATGGCGCCGGAGGAGA
Organism: Nostocoides sp.; assembly: GCF_035343835.1. Lineage (NCBI taxonomy): Bacteria > Bacillati > Actinomycetota > Actinomycetes > Micrococcales > Intrasporangiaceae > Nostocoides > Nostocoides sp. The sequence continues at coordinate 4,683 of NZ_DAOQZV010000236.1, forward strand.
CGAGCACGACCGGCTCGCCCCGCTCGTTGATGATGACGTTCGCCGGCTTCAAGTCGCGGTGAACGATCCCGAGGCGATGCGCCTCGCCGAGCGCGCGCGCCGCAAGCTCGAAGAAGCGGATCC
>NZ_DAOQZV010000237.1:0-4752 GCF_035343835.1 Nostocoides sp.
CCCGGCTCACCCTCGCGGTCGGGCAGGGCCTGATCTTCGACCTGCTGATCGACGGTGACCGGGCCGCTGCCGACGAAGCGGTGCGCGAGTTCACCCGGATGGTCCAGCGCGAACTCGACGCCTAATGAGGGCTTCGCATCCTTGCGCAGGGAGTTGGGTGAGTCAGGGCAGGACCTGGAGGGCGCGCCCGTCAGGGAGCCGAAGGATGGTGAAGTGACGGCGATCCAGGGTCAGGATGACGGTCGTTTTGTACTCCTGGGCCAGGACAACGCACGACGCGTCAGCCACGCCGACGGGAACATCGGCATACGCCTCGACGAGGGCCGCAGCCCGTGCCAGGCGATTCCGGTCCATGACCGCGAGTTCCCAGGCGCCGCCACACAATTCGGCGAGCACGGCCTGCTCGGCGCGGGACCCGTAGCGGCTCAGGACGAGATAATCCAGCTCGGCGATGACGAATGGCGAGATGACGAGCGGTTCCTCGTTCGCTTCGATAGCCGCGGCGACGGACGTGTGAGCGGGTTCGTTCGCGTCAAAGTAGGCCAGCAGCGCGCTGGTATCGACGATCACGACCCGAAGCCCTCGGCCAGGAGTTCATCGACGCGGTTTGCGACCGGCTCGGAGCCAGTGAAGAGGGCTCCCCGTGGCCGGACAACGCCACTGAGCAACGTGCGGCGCAGGGCGTCTCGAACCACCTCGGCCTCGGATATCCCCCGACGGCGCGCCTCCACCTCGACGGCACGTTTCACGTCGTCGGGAAGGTACAGCGTGGTCTTCACGCCACATATGGTACCAGCGGTGGCACTTTGGACTCAGGGTGCCGACAGCCGGGCGCGAAAGCGGAAGGTCAGCGGGGAGCGATCCGGGAAGCCGGGCATCGGACCGACGACACTGTCCTCCACCGTGAAGCCGGCGTCGCGGGCTAAGCCGAGCGGATCGCGCGTGAGGTGACAGCCGCCGCATACGCGCCGTTGCACCGGCTCAAGCCGACGTTGCCAGCCGACCACGGCGGGGTCGTTGCTGAGCCCGTGTTCGAGCAGGTGGAGGCGGCCGCCCGGCCGCAAGACGCGGCGCATTTCCGCGAGCGCCACGCCAGCGTCGGGGATGGTACACAGCGTGAAGGTGCACAGCACTGCGTCGTATGCCACATCCGCCTCCGCGAGCCGCTGCCCGTCGAGCCCGTGGCGCGCGATGGGGATCGACGTGCGCTCGCGCCTGCGCTCGGACAGCCGCCAGGCAACATCCGAGGGTTCCACCGCGCTCACCGAGGTGACATCGCCGGGATACCACCGGACGTTCAGTCCGCTGCCGAAGCCGACTTCCAGGACGCGGCCGGTGAGTCCGCGGCATACATTCGCCCGCTCCTCGCCAACCGCGACCCCTTTGAGGGAGTAGTCGATGACGCGCGGCACGACTTGATTGCTCCACCATCCCATGAAGCGAGATTCTCCTTGCTTAGCCCGTGATCCGAGCCTCACGCCCACGGACGTGGTGATGTCCAGCTCGTGGCGGGCGGCAGGCAGCTCAGGCGTTGGAGCTGAGTCGTTCCTCCAGCGCCGCGGCGACGGCTTCGAACTCGGCCAGGGCCGCCGCGAGATCTTCGACGATTTCACGAGCCAAGACATCGGGGGAGGGGAGGTTGTCGAGATCTTCGAGTGACTCGTCTCGCAGCCAGGTGATGTCGAGGTTGGCTTTGTCGCGCGCGATGATCTCATTGTAGGAGAACGACTTCCAGCGTTCACTCGCCTCGCGCTTGTCGCGGTTGCCTGGCCGGTATGCCGCGACGAAGTCATCGAGATCGGCTCGCCGCAACGGGTTCTGTTTGAGGGTGAAGTGCTTGTTGGTGAGCAGGTCGTAGACCCAGAGGCGCTGGGTCCACGGCATGCCGGGCCGGGCGACCAACTTGTCGAAGAAAGAGGACGTTGGCCTTGACGCCCTGGGCATAGAAGTTGCCGGTCGGCAGGCGGAGCATCGTGTGCAGGTCGAAATCGGTGAGCAGCTTGCGGCGGATCGTCTCGAGACCCCGGAAGAGGCGCACGCCCTGGATCTCGCGGCGCGTCGTTGGTCAGGTCAAGAACGCAGCAAGTTGTTGCTCCGCGTGGCTCGACCCAATGTCGCCCGGGGCACGTCAACAGGGATGTTGTCGGGGGTCGTGGGCGCCGCCGGCGACGTCATCCGCGGACGTCGTCCAGGACGAAGAAGACCAAGAGCAGCGCCATACCGAGGGCACCGACCCAGATCGCCTGGGACCCCAGCCAGCGGGTGATGGCGGCGCCTCCGAACGCGCCCGCGGCATACAGCCCCGACCCATCTATTCGCGCAGCGGGGCGGGCCTTCGGGTCACCGACCACGGCCTGCCCGTGGAGCGACTCGACGAGGCGGGCCAGGTTCCCGGTCATCGTGACCGGCACATACGCGCGGCCCTCGACCTGCTTGAAGAGAGCGAAGAGCATGCCGGCGATGAGCACCAGCGGAGCGATGACGACGACTGCCGGGGCCGAGGCCGGGACGAACCCGAGGCCGAGCAAAATGGCGGCCTAGATGGCCAGGATCCACCGGATCGGGTGGCGGATCCGGGCCGGCGGACCGTCGGCGGCCGCCGTCGCGAGCAGCCGCCGGCGCAGGTCGACGGCCAGGGCGACACCGGCGATGAACGCCAGGACGCTCCAGAGATGGCTGAGCGACTGGGCCCATTCGCCGCGGGAAGCCGAGACGAGCAGCAGGACGATGTTTCCGGTCTGCGCGCCGCGAACACCCCACGCGAGACCAGAGCATAGGCATCAAGGAAGCCCGACGCGGCGGTGAGCAAGAGGGCAAACCGCAGCGATGCAGACGTCGCGCGCACCGTCGAGCCTGGCAGGTGGGACACGTCGCTGGGTATGCCGCATGCTCCCAGGTGTGGCGCCCTGCGCCTACGGAAGCTCACGTGGACAACTCCGCCGTCCGGGTCGGTCGCGCTCGTATGCCGTCCACCGTGCTCACGCGACGCCGCCACCGTAGGGCTCGGGATCTGCCTGACCGTCCAGGACGGGAGCGGCCTGACCGGCGCGCAGGTCCCTGCGGTGCTTGACGATGGAAAGCCCGAAGACCGCAAGCCCGCCCAGTGCGAGCACCGCGCCCACCAGGCTCGGTGCGGCATATCCGTGGCCGCGCGCGATCACGACACCGCCGAGCCAGGCACCGAGGGCGTTGGCGATATTGAGCGAGGCGTGGCTGCTGGCGGCCCCCAAGGTCTGTGCCGAGCGGGCGACGCCGATCAGGCGCAGCATGACGGCGACGGCGAGGCAGCCGCCCGTGATCGACGCCAGAAAGATCAGGGCGAGCGCAGCGACGAACCACCGGGCCGTGAGCGCGAGGGCGACTAGCGCGAGCGCCATCGCCAGCGAGGAGATGACGATCGCGCGCAGGACCGACCAGTCCGACATGCGCCCGCCGGCGGTGTTGCCGATCAGCCCGCCCAGGCCGAATGCGAAGAGGGCGAGCGGGACCAGCCGCTCGGGGGCGCCGCTGACCTCGGTGATGAGGGGCGCGACATACGAATACATCGCGAAGATCCCGCCGAAGCCGATCGACCCGGCGATGAAGGTCAGCGCGACCTGAACCGAGCCGAACGCGCGCAACTCATTCCGGACCGACGCGCCATCGGGCGCATTCGTCCGCGGCACGGCGAGGGCGATGAGCGCGGTCGCGGCCAGGGCAACAACGGCGACGGTCCAATACCCGCTGCGCCACCCGATCGCCTGGCCCATCCACGTCACCAGCGGGACACCGGCCAGATTGGCGATCGGTATGCCGAGCATCACCCGGCCGACCGCGCGCCCCGACTGGCCCGGCGGGGCGAGGTCGATGGCGACGAGCGAGGCGACGCCGAAGTAGGCCCCGTGCGGCAGGCCCGCCATGACCCGGGCAACAAGAAGCGTCTCGTAGGTCGGTGCCAGCGCGGACAACGCATTGCCCACGACGATGGCGAGCGCGAGCCCAATTAGGAGCCCCTTGCGCGGCCGCGGGGCGCCCCATGCGGCGAGGACGGGCGCACCGACGACGACGCCCACGGCATACGCGCTGATTGCGTGACCGGCCTGGGGGATGCTGGCGTGCAGGCCCTGGGCTATTTGGGGGAGCAGCCCCATCGTCACGAACTCGGTGATGCCGATTCCGATGCCGCCAAGGATCAGGGCGATGGTGGCGAGGAGGGCCGGGGGGGTTGGACGGTCATACGGCACGGCGGATATTGTGCGCGTCTCGCGGGGATGGCGCGGGCGTGGTCCGTGACGGGGTGGCCGGCCGTTCCGGCGACGGCATCAGTCCGCGGAAGCGGCGGTTGAGCGGCGCTTGGCGGCGCGGATCAACTGCTCCATCTGGTCCGGGAAGTCGGCGCTGATCTGCGGGCCGATTTCGGCGCCGCCGTCTCCGGTGATCTTCAGAATGTGCACGATGCGCGTGCCTGCGCCGGCCGCCTCGAAGGTGTGGGTGAAGTCGAGCACGACACCGCCGAAACGGGTCCGGTCGGTGCACAAGTGTGGGGCGTCGAAGACCGTGATCTCGGACGAGATGGTCTCCTGGCCGGCTGGCGTGACCGCGATCCGCGTCCCGACGGCGAGCGGGCCCTCGGGCTCGAAACGATCGCCGCCGGGCATGACGAGGTCGCCCGAGAGCATGGATACGTAGGTCTCCCAATGGGTTTCGACGGGCACGTCGGTGCTTGCCGTATGCCCTGTGGTCCAGACCGGCGGCTGCTCCCCGCTGGAGAGG
>NZ_DAOQZV010000238.1:0-4710 GCF_035343835.1 Nostocoides sp.
TCGGCGTCGCTCGCGCCCGTGGCGCCAGCGTCGCTCGCGCCCGTGGTGTCACGAAGCCCTGGTTCGTCCCGGTCCGCGACGTCGGCGACGGAGCCGGGCGTCCCGGGGCGCACGACGCTGTGCACCACATAGGCGATCGCCGCGAGCACGATGGCGATGTCCGCGACATTGCCGACGAACAGGCCGCCGTAGTCGATGAAGTCGATGACGTGACCCCGTCCGATCCCCGGCTCACGCACGAAGCGGTCGATCAGATTGCCCAGCGCCCCACCGACGATGAAGCCGAGCACGACGGCGAGCCAGCGGGTGACCGGCTTGGTGTGGATACGGTGCACGATCCCGAGAACGATGACGACCGCCAGCGCCGTCACCACATAGGTCATGCCGTCGAAGGCCGAGAACGCGGCACCGGAGTTGCGGGTCAACCGGAAGGAAAGCAGGTCGCCGATCAGGGGGTGCTCGACCCCCGGGGTCAGTTCGCGCAGCGCGACCCATTTGGACACCTGGTCGATCACCACGACCCCCAGCGCCAGGCACCAGAAGCGGGTGATCTCGACGAGGCGCTGGGCGTGGCCGATCGGGTCAGCGGTCAGCGGCGTTCCTGTTTGCTCTTGCATGGCACGCATAGGGTCGCACGGGGAGCAGCCTCGAGGCGAAGTTTGCCGATCGCCTGCCCACACGATTCGCAGGTTCCGTAGCTGCCATTCGCCAGCCGGTCCAGGGCGTGCTGCCCCTGATCGAGCATCTCGCGCGCATTGTTGGCCAGGCTCATCTCCTGCTCGCGCTCGAGCGTCATACTGCCCGCGTCGGCCTGGTCGTCGCCGGCACCGTCACCGGACTGGCGCATCAGCGCGGCCACCTCGCGCTCGGCGTCGCTCACCTCGGCGCGCAGGCTCGCCATATCCGACTCGATGCGGGTGCGAATCGCGTCGATCTCGGCCGTCGTCCAGGGGTCCTCGCCCTCCTTGACGACGTAGGCAGGCGTGGACGACCCGGGTGCGTCGCCGACCTCGCCGACCTCGGCGACGCTCGCCTTGCGCGCCAGCGAGCGCGGCGCAGAGGTGGGTGAGGCCGCCCGTGCGGTCGCCTTCTTCGCCGGTGAACTGCTGCCGGTCGTGCTCCTGCCGGACGTCATTGCCAGCCCCCTTCGACCCGTCGTCGTGCCCCCGTCGGCGACGGGGGCACGCGGATGAGGATAGGGCATGCGCGCCGGTCCGACCTTGGTGGACCGGCGCGAAATGCCCGTCAGGACAAGGCGGCGGGCTCGGTCAGTGACTGCGAGATCGGTGTCTCGGCCACCAGGCCAGCGAGCTGGTCCTGCAGGTAGGCACGCAGCCGGTTGCGGTAGGTCTGCTCGTAGCTCTGCAGCTCACCGATCAGGCCCTCGAGGTCGGCGCGCTTGCTCTCCAGGTCGGTCAGGATGTCGGCGCGGCGATCGTTGGCCTCCGAGACCATCCCGGCGGCCCGCTCCCGGGCATCGGTGAGCATCGACTCGCGCTGCTCGACAGCCTCGGCGAGCAGGACATCGTGCTGCTCCTGGGCGCTGGAGAGCAGTTCGTCATGGCGGGACTGCGCGCTACCAACGACCTCGTCGTGGTGGACCTGGGCGATGCGCTCCTGGGCGGCGGCCTCGACCCGGTCGGCCTCCTGGTTGATCCGGGTGATCCGCTCGTTGGCCAACTGCTCGGCCTCATCCGCGCGGGAGTTCGCGGTGTCGATGCGGGTGCGCGCAGCCTGCTCGGCCTCATCCGCGCGGGCGTTGACGTCGGCGATCAGGTTGGCGGCGCGGGCCTGGTCCTCATCGCCCGACGCGGCGGCCGCGGCGATCCGCTCCTCGTCTTCGCGGCGGACGCGCTCCTGCAACTCGGCGAGGGCGCGCTCTGCCTCCTGACGCTGGGCGATCTCGCGGTCAAAGCGGCCCCTGGAGGTTGGTGTCGAGCATCGGCACGGCGGCCGCGGCATCTTGGGAGCGGAAGTCGCCACGCTCGATCCGGCGCGGCAGTCCTCGAGTTCTTTGTTCAGCCGGCGCAGCGTCGCCACAATCTCGTCGAGGAAGTCGTCGACCTCGCGCTCGTCGTACCCGCGGCGAACCTGTGTCGTCCCGAACGTCTTGTTGAGGACATCCTCGGGGGTGAGCGCCTTGTCTGCTCCCGGAACTTCTGCGTGCGCATGAGTTACCCCAGACGCGAGGTACCGGATAGCAGTTTAGAGGATGGACATCGCCATGGAAATAACAATCATCAGCACAAGAAATGACAGGTCCAGACCGACCCCACCAATGCGGATCACCGGGAGCACTTTGCGCAGGGCCTTCAGCGGTGGATCGGTGGCGGTGTAGATCGCCTCCGCGAGGATCAAGACCACCCCCCGGGGTCGCCAATCGCGGGCGAAAACCTGCACCCAGTCGAAGATCAGGCGCCCAATCAGCAGGACGAAATAGAGGAACAGCAGGGTGCGGAGGACGTCGGTGATGATGGCCACGCGGGAACCTAGGGCTTCACATTTCTCTCGGGAGCGGTCGAGGGGTCAACGTGCCGCCCGGGCCGGCTGTTCCGGCCCAGCTCAACTCTGGTTGAACAACCCGCGCGGAGCCTCGACACCGGGCTCCTCGGTCGCGACCTCCACATGCTCGGGCGAGAGCAAAAAGACCTTGGCCGTCACCCGCTCGATGGAGCCGTGCAGGCCGAAGACGAGGCCGGCGGCGAAGTCGACCAGCCGCTTGGCGTCGGCGTCACCCATGTCGGTGAGATTCATGATGACGGGAACACCGTCGCGGAAGGCCTCGCCGATGTTCTTGGCTTCGTTGTAGGTGCGCGGGTGGATGGTGGTGATCCGGCTCAAGGTGGACGGGGTCTCCTCACGCACGACTCGGGTCAGGGCCGCGCGCCGCGGCATCGGGGTGACTTCGGCGCTGGTGCGCTGCTCGACGCGCGGCTCGGGGACGGCGCGGGCCGCGACCGGCGCCGGGGTGGCCTCGGCATCGTCATACGACTCGGAGTCGTAGTAGTCGTCGTAGCGGTCGTCCTCGGCGAACCCGAGATAGACCATTGTCTTCTTCAGCGCTCCGGCCATGCCTACCCTCACTCCTGATTGCGTCCCGACCCGCGGAGGCGGTGCGCGTTTCGGTTGTCCTGAAGCAAGTTAACGAAAGCGACTGCGAGAACCCAGGATTGCGGACCCGACACGCAGGTGTGTCGCCCCATTGGCCACAGCGGCCTCCAGATCACCACTCATGCCAGCCGAGATCCACGTCGCCTCAGGCGCCAGCCGACGGACGCGGCCGGCGAGCTCGGCCAGGGTGGCGAAAGCTGCCCCCGCCTGAGCTCCGGGCGGCGGGACCGCCATCACCCCGGAAAGCCGCAAGGGCGAGGCCAGCACTGCCTCGGCCAGCCGCTCGAGGTTCTCGGCTGCCACGCCGCCCCGGCTCGGATCACCGTCCAGGCTGATCTGCAGGAGCACAGGCAGCGTGCCTGCCTCGGTCGAGCCGAGTCGCGCCGCACGGCCCGTCCGGCCCCGTGCGAGCGGGCCGATCAAGCGCTCGCGATCCAGCGAGTGCACGACATCGGCGAGTGCTCCCGCGGCGACGGCCTTGTTGGATTGAAGGCGGCCGATCAAATGCAGGCGCAGGCCGGCGAAGGCCTCGGCACCCGATTTCGCGGCGGCCTCCTGAACCTTGTTCTCGCCGACATCGGTAACGCCGAGGTCGCGCAGGAGGATCACGTCCGATGCGGGGAAAGTCTTGGTCACGACGACGAGGGCAACGTCCTGCCGGGCGCGCCCGGCTCTCGCGCACGCTGCGTCGATCCGGGCCTCGACCTCGGCCAGCCCCGCCGCGAGTTCCGTCCGCCGGTCGGCCCGATCGGTCATACCGTCCTCCGGACGATGACGCCCGCATGGCGGCCGGTGCGGCCGTCGCGGCGATAGGAATACTGGTCCGCCGATTCGCGGGTACATCCACCGGCCCGCAGGGCCGGTATGCCCAGTGCCGCCAGCTGGGCGAGCACCCCAGCGGCGATGTCGAGGGCGGGTGTCCCGTCTCGACTGACCGCTGCCGCTTGCGGGACGTATGCCGTCACTTCCGCCGCCAGATCGGCCGGCACTTCGTAGCACGCGCCACAGACCGCGGGGCCGACGACCGCGTCGAGTCGTTCGGCGCCGAGAGCGCGCAGGCGCTCCACGACGGCAGCGACGGTTCCGGCAGTCAGCCCCGGACGGCCCACGTGTGCCGCGCCGATTAGGCCGGCCTGCGCATCGGCGAGGAGCACGGGGACGCAGTCCGCAGCCAGCACCGCGAGCGCCAGGTCCGGCTCCGCGGTCACGATGGCATCGGCCTGCGGCTCCGCCTCGAGGGGAGCGGTAACCGTGACCACCTCCGCACCGTGCACCTGATGCAGGAAGATCAGCCGGTCTGGCTCGACCCCCACGGCCGCGGCCAGCGTGGCCCGGTTGACGACAACGGCAGCCGGGTCGTCGCCGACCCGGCTGCCGAGGTTGAGTGCGTCGAAGTCGCCAGTGCTGTAACCGCCGTGGCGGTCGGTCAGTGCCCGGGTGATCCCGTCACGAGTGGACTGCCAGCCGAACACGATCCGACTACTTCAGCCACTCCGGGACGTCGAGGTCGTCGCTCTCGTCGAAAACGACCTGCTTGGGCGGGCGCACCGGCTGGACCGGAACGCTCGGCGTCGCTGCCGCGGGCTCGGCGGCCGGGGC
>NZ_DAOQZV010000239.1:0-4654 GCF_035343835.1 Nostocoides sp.
CGAGAGGCCGGTTCAGCCCCGTCGAGAGGCCGGTTCAGCCCCGTCGAGAGGCCGATTATCCACAGGCCGTCGGTTTTCCGGGTACCTCTCGACGGCAAGGCGCGCAGCATTGGGAGGTATGACGAACCCCGACCACACCGATTCGCCACTGGCGCACCCACGACACCGACCGCCCGCGCCCAAGAACCTCGAGGCCCTCACCGCCGTCGCGCGCTCGATCGACGTGCCGTTTGCGTTCTCACATTCGACGGCTGCCGAGATCGCCGGCTGGCCGACACCGTGGGCCGCGCGCGTCGTCGGTGATCTCCACGTGATCACCGAGACCCGTGCCGGACACCTCAAGAGGACCGGCTTCATCGGTCACCGGGGGCTGGAGAGCCGGGCGGTGGTGCTGCGCCACGGGCTGCCTATCGTCGCGCCCGCGCATACCTGGGCCGACCTGGGCGAATTGGTCGGACGGGGGCTGCCCTACACCTTCGAGGACATCATCGGCGCCGGCGACCAGGCGCTCAATGCCGGTTGCACGAAGGAGCAACTACGCCTCATTGTCGAGAGCCGGATCCGCCCACGCGGCAAACGGACGTTGCTCCCAGCGCTGCCTTGGATGCGGCGGGGATCGGAATCGATGCTCGAAACTGGGACGCGACTCGTCGTGCATCGCGGCGGCGTACCCTCGGCATCACTCAATCGGAACGTTTACGACTCCAAGGGCAACTTCCTCTTCCGCCCGGACCTTGCTTGGCGCGCCAAACGAGTTGCCGTCGAATGTCAGGGCACCGAATACCACGACACTCCTGACGCCGTCGCCAGCGACACCCGCCGTTTCGCAGTCGGCAAGCGGCACGGTTGGACATTCCTGGAAGTGCGCTCGGACCAGATCTGGGACCGGGATCTGCGCAACGAGTTCCTGTCAGCGCTGGCTGATGCCCTCGGCTTTCCGGCACACCGACTCGATCTCCCGGCCGCGGAACCGCAACGCCACTCACCTGAGGCTGCGGCCACGCTCTTGGAGAATCTCGAACGTCGACGGCGTCGCGGCCGGGCGCAGCAGTCGGCCACTCGACGACCCTGAACCGGCCACTCGACGGGGCTGGGACGGGGCCGAGACTAGATTGGGGGGCAACGGCATACGTGAGGACAAAGGAGTCGGAATGCAACGAATGGCGCTGCTCGGGGCGGGCTTCATCGGGAGTGTGCACGCGGGCAACCTGGCCGCGCATCCCGGGGTCGACTTCGCGCTTGTGTATGACGTGGACCCCGACCGCGCCCAAGCGGTCGCCACTCGCTACGGCACTGTCGCGACGACGAAAATCGAGGATGCCTTCGACCCGGAGCGCATCGACGCCGTCTTCATCGCGTCGTCCACCGACAGCCACGCGGACAACCTGCGCCGCGCCGCAGATGCCGGCCTGGCTGCGTTGTGCGAGAAACCGATCGACAAGGACCTGATGGCGGCCATCGACGTCGTCGACTATGTGACCGCGCGCGACGGGCGGGTCATGATGGCCTTCAACCGGCGCTTCGACCGCGACTATGGCGCGCTCCAGCGAGCTGTCGCCGCCGGTGACGTCGGCGACGTCGAGCTCATCCAGATGACGTCGCGCGGCCCGGTCGTCCCACCACTGGACTACATCAAGGTCTCCGGCGGCATCATGCGCGACTCCGCTGTCCACTTCTTCGACCTCACGAGATTCATCGCCGGTGCCGACCCCGTCGAGGTCTTCGCCAGCGGGTCAGCCCTCGCCGACCCGCGCATCGCGCAGTACGACGACGTCGACACCTCCGCCGCCATCCTCAAACTCCCCAGCGGCGCCCTCGTCCAGATCGACTCGGTGCGCCGCACGGCATACGGCTATGACGAGCGGATCGAAGTCATGGGGTCGGGCGGGCTGATCGAGGCCGGGCGCCATGTGACGGGGACCGTTTCACGGTATGGCGCGAATTCCGTTGTCGCTAACGGTATGCCGGCCGGTTGGTTCGAGCGCGTCCAACCCACGTATGCCGCGACTCTGGACATTTTCGTCACCTCCGTGGAAACGGGCTCGCCCTTTTCCCCGTCGCTGACCGATGGGCTGAAGGCTCAGGCAATTGCCGAGGCCGCGACGCGCTCGCTGACCAGCGGGCGCAGCGAGACAATCAGCTACCCCACACCCCGAGCCGAATAGCTGATCGGAAATCCTGCGCGCACCTTCGCTGGAACCTGCACACTGGCACCCGTGACGAGCAGCGACCTGTGGGACGAGGAGACGGCAGCCCGGTACGACGCCGTCTGCGCCGAGGACTTTACCCCGGCCGAGACTGACGCCACTCTGAATGTCCTTGCGGGACTTGCCGGTCCGGGGCGTGCGTTGGAGTTTGCCATCGGCACGGGGCGGATCGGCATACCGCTCGCGTTGCGTGGGGTGCCCGTCGCCGGCATCGAGTTGTCGGAGCCGATGGCCAGGCAGCTGCGGCGTAAGGATCCCGATGGCCTCGTGCCGGTGACCATGGGCGACATGGCGACGACGCGCGTTGACGGCGACTTCAGCCTCGTCTATCTGATCTACAACACCATCGCGAACTTGCGAACCCAGACGGAACAGGTGGCGTGCTTCCGCAACGCCGCGCGGCATCTCGCGCCCGGCGGGCGTTTCCTCATCGAGCTCTGGATTCCGCCGATCCGCCGGATGCCGCCTGGACAACGCGCCGTGCCCTTCGACGTGACCGACCGGCATCTCGGCATGGATACCTACGATCTGGTGACCCAGCAGGGCACCTCGCACCACTACACGCACGAAGCGGACGGCTCGATCCGTTACGGCACAACGAATTTCCGCTATATCTGGCCGGCCGAGTGCGATCTGATGGGGCAACTCGCCGGCCTAGAGTTCGAGTCCCGGGTTGCGGACTGGGACGGCTCCGATTTCACGGCCGATAGTCCGAGTCATATTTCCGTATGGCGCCGGCCCACGTGACCAGCAACGCGTTCTCTCTTCCCCCGGTCATTGATGGCGGGGGCGCACCGTCAGGAGTTGTGATTGGGTGCCGAGGGGGCCGGCGGCGTCATGGAGGATCGTGTGCGTCACGCCCAAGCCGTCGCCGCCGAAGATAACGGTGACATCGAAGCCCGCCCACTCCCCCACCGGCGACCGGACGAAGTGTGCGGTCAGATCGACATTAGGGAAGAGCACGTCGCGTGGATCGGCGCGCACCGCAACACCATTGGTGATGTCGAGCAAGCATGCCCACCGCGTGTGTGTGCTCACGGATTCGTCGGCAAGCAAGGGCACCGGCGTCCGCACCCAGGCCACCGAACGGCCGGGCCCGAGCACCTGCCGACGCACCTCGACGCCCCCGATGAAGCCTCCTGGCCAGACATCTCGCATCGCCCAGGGCTCGCACTCCTGCGGCCCGGGCACCACCGGCAGCGCCCCGCCCGCGATCGACGTGGTGTCGGCCGTCGCCATCAACCAGGCGCGCGCACGGACGATGGCGCGATCGGCATACGTCATGGTCGCCTCGACGAGGTCGATGGTCCGCCCGGGGCGCAGCACCCGGGTTGCCACCTCCACCTCGCCGACAGGGACGGTGCCGAGAATGTCGTAGGACAGCCGCCCGACGATCAACCCGTCCGGGCGACGCGCGTCGCGATCGCGCTCGATGCAATGAGCAAGCAGCCCGAGCGCCGGGGCGATGTGTTGCTCGCTGACCTCCCAGGCCCCGCTCGTGTGCTCGGTCGCCCGGAACCGCGTCGGCCCCAATCGCTCGAAATACGCCGCGCCCATCCGGCCCCCTTTCCCGCTCCGGATGCTACCGACCGCTGGGAGGTGGCGGGACTTCAGGCGATCGCGCTGTCTCTGCCGGCCCAGTGGGGAGCGCGCAACTCGCGCTTGAGAATCTTGCCGGAGGGGTTGCGCGGCAAGGCATCCACCACGTCGACCGACTTCGGACACTTGTAGGCCGCGAGGCGTTCGCGCATCCAGGCGATCACCTCGTCCGGGTCCACGGTCTCACCAGGCTTGGGCGCAAGCCTCCGGTTTGCCGAGATAGCCCTTCATCAACTGTGGCGTGTGGAACCACAACGCCCCGACCTGACCCACGGCGCAGTCCTCGCCCGTCGCCGGGTCGACGACCCGCACCTGCCCACCAGCCACCACCTGGCCGGCGCTGGTCAGCCGCTCGGGATGTTCCGGGTCTCGATGTGCGAGCGGGCTGAGCGATGTGATCACCCCGCCCATCTCGGTCATCCCGTAGACCTGGACGAAGTCATCTCGGGCCAACTCGCCAGGGCCTTTTGGAGCATCGGCAGCGGCATGGGGGACGCGCCATACGCAAAGACTTCCAGCTTGCTGAAGGCGCCGATGGCCTGCTCGCCGGCAGCAAGCACCTGTGCGACCACGGCCGGCACCAGGAAGAGCCGCGTCGCCCCGCCCACGATCGCGCCGAGCAGCGGACCCGGGAGGACCTCGCGCAGCATGACGGTGCTCGCGCCGTGGTACATGCCGAGCGCGATGTAGCTCGTGCCACCGACAGGGAAGAGTGGCGTGGCCGCCAGACTCACCTCACCTGGAGCAAGCCGAAAGTACTCATTGTTGACGGCGCTGTGGACGTTCGTGTTGTGGTGGGTGAGTTCGACACCCTTCGGGAAACCCGTTGTGCCACTTGAGTACATGAC
>NZ_DAOQZV010000240.1:0-4643 GCF_035343835.1 Nostocoides sp.
TGGTCCTGGCCTCCTTCGGCGCGTCCTGGTGGTTGACCTATGCCGACCGCCCCTGGGCGTTCTTCGGACTTCCCACGCGGACCTGGCAGTTAGGTGTCGGTGCCTTGATTGCCGTTCTCGGGTCGCAGCCGGTGACCCGGCTCCCCGGCTGGTTCCGGTCGCTCCTCAGCTGGCTCGGCGTGCTTCTCATCCTTGTCTCCGCGTTTCGGCTGAGCGAGGACTCCGTCTTTCCCGGGTGGGTGGCGGCGCCGCCGGTCCTGGGTGCGGGTTTAGTCATTGCGTCTTTGCAGGCACCCGCGCCATGGGCAGCCGACCGCGTTCTGGGGCAGCGCTGGCTGGTCTTTCTCGGCACCATCTCCTACTCCCTCTATCTCGTGCACTGGCCGCTCCAGGTGATCCCGGCCGCGGCCTCGGGCCGCCTGATTGCCGACGGGCCGGCCTGGTGGCTCGCCGCTTCGGCACTCCCCCTCGCCTGGCTGCTTCACCGAACGGTTGAGGAGCCGCTGCGCAATCCCCGATGGCTGCGGCGGCAAAGGCCCAGGGCTCAGGTCGGCGCGGCTGTGGGCGGGGCGTTGGTCGTCGCCCTGGGACTCTATGTCGTGGTTCGCGTCGCCCCACTGCCGGTCATAGATGCCGGCCGCCCCTATGTCGGCACCGCGAAGTTGGGATCCTCGCTGCCCCCGCAGTTCGCCGCCTATGTTCCGGACAACCTGATCCCAACCCTGGCCGATGCCTATAAGGACATTCCCGCGACCTATGCGAATGACTGCACACGCCCGGTCGAGTCGGCCCGCCCGGAGCCGTGTTCATTTGGGGACTTGACGTCCGGCACGGTGGTCGCACTGTACGGAGATTCCCACGCGACGTCGTGGTTCACCGCATTGGCGCAGTTGGCGAGCGACCACAAGTTCCGGCTGGATGTCTATTCCAAGTCCAGCTGCCCCTCCGTGCCGGTGGACCGTCCCCTGAACGGGCTCTCTTATCCACAGTGCGATCAGTGGCGCGCCGGAGTGAATCGCGCGTTGTCCACCCACCCGCCCGCGGTCATCATCGTGACCAACCGGATCATCCCGGGTCGTGATCCACGCGCGGACACCAGCCGACGGAACGCGTGGACGATCGCCACCCACGATCTTCTGCGGCGACTGCCGAGCGTATCGGTAGTGGAGATCGTTGATACGCCCAATGTGCGCATCACACCCGCCATCTGCCTGGCGGCCCATCCGACGCGCACGGCCGCCTGCGCGATTGCGCGTGACCGGGCCTTGCCGCCCGCCTGGATCGATGCCCAGGTCTCGTCGGCGACACAGAGCGGCGCGTTGGCTATCGATATGAACGACTACCTGTGCACGCCCCAGACGTGCGGGTTGATCGTCGGAAATGTCCTGGTCTATCGCGATGCCCATCACCTGACGACCGAAGCATCGCGCCTGCTCGCTCCGGCCTTGTGGACGCGGCTCGGGGCCGTCGTGGAGGGGTCGTCGTGAGCAACCGTGTCAGACGCCGGCAAACGTCCCAGCCGGCACCACCAGGCGAGCCCCGGGCACGTGGCCATTTCCGCCCGGACATCCAGGGGCTCAGAGCGATAGCGGTGGCGGCGGTGGTCGCCTTCCATGCCGGGCTGCCGTTGCCTGGTGGGTTCGTCGGTGTCGACATCTTCTTCGTGATCTCCGGCTTCGTCATCACAGGCCTGCTCGCCCGCGAGCACGACGAAAGCGGCCGGGTTCGGTTAGGTCGCTTCTATGTTCGCCGCTTCAAGCGGCTCACTCCGGCCCTCGTCGCAACGGCCCTGGTGACCAGCCTGTTGGCGATGTTCGTCCTCTCCCCAGTGGGGCCGCTCCAGGGCACGACCCTGACCGGGGCGGCGGCGATCGTGATTCTGGCCAATGTCGTCATCGCGGTCACGACGGGCGACTATTTTGCCGGTCCAGCGGAATCAAATGCGCTTCTGCATACGTGGTCGCTCTCGGTCGAGGAACAGTTCTATCTCGCCTTCCCGGCTCTATTGGTGTTGGGCTGGGCGCTGAGCCGGCGCGGCCGGCGAGCCGTGGCCTGGTTGCCGGTTGGGCTGGTGACGGCCGGCTCGTTCGTGCTGGCCATGGTTGGTGACCGGCTCGGCGGGCTTGCGCTCTCGCCACGGCTGGTCTATGTCGCCGAACTTGCCAGTGGGTTCTACAGCCCCTTGACTCGCGCCTGGGAGTTCGCGGCCGGCGCCGTTGTCTGGTGGATCCACACTCGGTGCCGGCGCTCGCTCGCGATGGGCTGGGTCGCGACGGTGCTCGGCGCCGGCGCGCTGGTCGCCTCGTTCGCGTTGATCACCGAGAGCACTCCCTTCCCCGGCCCGTGGACACTCGCGCCCGTCGCCGGGACCGCTGCGCTGATCTTGGCACCGTCCCTGTCGCCGGGGGGTGCCACGACCCTGTTGGCCCGCCGACCGATGGTGTCGCTCGGGAACTGGTCGTACTCGATCTACCTTTGGCACTGGCCGGTCATCGTCTTGACCAAAGCGATGCTGGGCGACGGATGGTGGATTGTCCTCGCGGCGGCCGCCTCGCTAGCGCCCGCGCTCGCGAGCTACTACTGGATCGAGAATCCATTCCGGCACAACGCAATCACCGGCGGGCGACGGCTTCTCGGTGCGATCGTTGCGGTCGCTCTGATCCCCGCCGTATGCTGCCTGGCTCTTCTCCGAGTCACCCAAGCCGGCTTGTACTCACCGACCGTCCGGACCTTTCAGGCCACCCTGCTCGCTCGGCATGTGGGCGATGTTCTTGGCTGCAACATTGGTGCGGACGTCACGAACTTGTCCCGGTGCACCCTGAACAAGCACCAAGCGGGGGCCCCGATCTATCTCCTCGGGGATTCGCACGCGGACCACATCAGCGAGGCGGTGGCCGGTGCCGCGCTGGCGCTTGGCCGGCCCACGGTGCTCCTCGAAGTCAACGGGTGCCCTTTCACTACCTCGCCTTCGGGCCGCCTCTCGACGCTCTGCACCCGGCTGGTGCACGCGCGCATCACCTACCTCGCGAGCGCGCCCCATGGCGTCGTGGTCTTGTCAAATCAATCCGGGGACGACAGTCTCCTCGCGCTGACCCAGCAGTTGATTCGGGACGGGCACCGGGTGCTGCTGATCGCCCCGACGCCGGACTTGCCGTCGTGGGCGCCGGATGAATGCTCCACGTTGCGCGTGCTGCGGGATGCGTGCGACGCGACTGCGTCACTGTCGCGGGTAGCCCGCTCGCAGCGCTCCGCACGGGCCCGGGTGGATCAGGCTGCGCGCGTGCCGGGAGCCGCCATGCTGGACCTGAGTCCGCAGATCTGTCCCGACGGGATCTGCCGGGCGCGACGCGCAGGCGTCGTGGTCTTCCGCGACGCCGACCATCTAAGCGTCGCGGGCAATATGCCGCTCGTCACGCCGCTCCGGGTGGCGATCCAGCAACTGACCCAGGCGCCCTGAAGGCCACGCTCTGGCCCCTCGCTGGTAGGCGCGTGCGCTGCGGCCGCACCCTGGGCCGCCCCTACCGACGAGGAGCGCGAGGTGACGACGACGCGGTGGGTGCAAGGGTGAACAGGCCCGCCTCGACCAGCCCGAGCAGGGCCATGCGAAGGTCGTTGCCAGCATTGTCGGGTGCGTCCGGGAAGGCCTCGACGACGTGGTTAACCACCTCTGTCAGTGGTGCACCACGGGTGCCGATGAGCGCCGCGGCGGCGAGCGCGGTCGGCCCGCTCAGCTCGAGCACCGGACCCCCGGGCAGGACGGCCCCTAGGACGTCCTCGCCCTGCGTGGCCCAGGTGGCCCGGGCAGTCGGCACGATCCAGCCAGGCGGTGGCTGCCCGTCATCGGCTCTGGTGACGATGGGCGCGGCCCCGGCCTCCAGCATCGCCTCGCCCCAGAGGGGGTGCCGCACGGCGCCGCCCCGTGCCCTGGTCCAGCCCGCACGCACCAAGGCCTCGCGCAGTCCCGTGACATTCGGCGTCGTAACTCGGACCAGGGTGGCCGTCTCAGGCGCGGGGCGAGTGTCCACTGCGAGGCCGGCATCGCCGGCCACCACGGCAATCGCAGCCGCGTGGAAGCGGCGTAGCTGATCCTGCGTCAGGTGCACCCCGGAGCCGGTGCGCACGGCCGTGGTGGGGGCCTCGGTTGAACCCCACTTCTGCGCGAGATAGGTGAAGTCGGCGCTCAGGTCGGTGCGGAAGGATTGATAGTGGGCGTCGAACGGAGTCTGAGCATGCAGGCATACCCACGCGCGGTCCTGGACGCAGACGATGCGCCCGTATGCCGTGGTGAAGAAGTCGTTGTGATCGACGCGTTTGAGACGGGGGTCGTAGCCGACCGTGCGCGCGGCGATCGTCCGCGCGAGGTAGAAGTTGGGCACCTTGTAAAGCACCGGGAGCCCGTCGATGACGGTGCCCTGGCGGGCGCGAGGCGCACCGCGCGTCGCCAAGAGCGCCTGGCGGTGGTAGTCGGTCGACGTCCACTGGGGCAGGTTGATCACGCGTCCGCCGTAGAGGTCGACCCCGGGATTTCGCCGCAAGTAGGCGGCCGCGCGGGCGATATCGAAGTCCGGCAAGAGGATGAAGTCGTCGTCGCACATGAGCACGAATTCGGTCTCGACAGCCGCCAGCAAAGCGGTGCGGCCGGC
>NZ_DAOQZV010000241.1:0-4609 GCF_035343835.1 Nostocoides sp.
ACCCGTCGAGTGGCCGGCACCGTAATAGCCGGAGCCGGTCTTCTTGCCCTCTCAGGTGGCGTCGTTGACACCGTGCGGTTGGCGTCGTAGAACGTCGGGCACGCGAGTTGGTCGGCCTCACGTTCGAGGACGTTGATCGCCTGCTTGGCCTGCAGGCCAGTGTCGGTGCCACGGATGAGCGCGAGGACCCCGGCACAGGCGGGCCGGCCATCGATGTGCCCTGCTTCCAGCCCCACCCGCCATTCGTCACGGTCGACAGGATGCGTCCGTTGCGGCTCGGCGTTGCCGAGGGCACGCGGAAGTCGCCGCAGGGGGCGGTGACGTCGATGACATTGCGACCGTAGTTGCTGTAGTACGACTTGACCGCCGTCGGGCCCACGCAGGAGACACTGACGGTGTTGTCCACCTCGGTGGGCATGTCATAGCACCGGTGATCGGTGAAGCGCGGCTCCGGTTCATCGACATTGTCCGGGCTGCCGGCGTGGTGGCCGCGCCCAACGTAGCGGCGGTGGCAGTGGACGGGGTGAAGGCCAGGCAGGTGCCTGCGGCCGCTGTCATACCGGCCGTGGCGATGGCAAGGGTGGTGCGTGGACGTCTCACGCGTGATCTCCTCGGGTGGTCAAGGGCGTCTCATTGCCCTTCAAGCCCGCGGTCGCGGGCGTCCTGCCACCCTCGCACGTGACCGGGGCAACCCGGCGCTAACGGTCCCCCGGATCCGTCCAGGCGGACGCGGCCAATGTCGCTACGAGACGGCTGCCGGCAGACAACGCCCACGTCGACTGGACGTGTCAGCGAACGGCGAGGCCCTTACCGCACCTTTCCTACCCCCGGCCATTAGGGCATCGTTGCGTGGATGCGCGAAGTCCGCCGCCACCCAGCCTCGGGAGCACGTATGCTGCCGCGCCGGCTTTGGCTTGTGGGGAGGCATCGGGCAGGGCTGGAGTGGCGCGCCCGGAATTTGCGGCCCGGTTCAGACCCGCCTTGACAACCCGAACCGGCCTTTCGACGGGGCTGAACCGGCCTCTCGACGGGGAGTTGGGGGTCAGATCAGGGCGCGGCGAGCTCGGCAAGGATCTGGGTGACCGCATCGGCGGAGGCAACCTCGCGGCGCTCGCCGGAGCGGCGGTCCTTGATCTCGATCGTCCCGTCCGCGAGCCCGCGGCCGACGACGACGATGGTCGGCACGCCGATCAACTCGGCGTCCTTGAACTTCACACCCGGGCTGGCCTGCTTGCGGTCGTCATAGAGCACGGTCGCGCCCTCCGCCTCGAGCTCCCGAGTCAGCTGCTCGGCGAACTCGAAGACCGCCGGGTCCTTGCCGGTCGCGACGATGTGGACGTCGGCGGGGCTGATGTGCCGCGGCCAGATCAGGCCGAGCTCGTCGTTGTTGCCCTCGGCGATGCAGGCGACCGCACGGGAGACACCGATGCCATAGCTGCCCATGGTCACGGTGCGCAGCTTGCCGTTCTCGTCGAGCACCTTCAGGTCCAGCGCCTCGGCGTATTTGCGGCCCAACTGGAAGATGTGGCCCATCTCGATCCCGCGCGCCGACTCCAAGGCGTGCCCGCACGAGGGGCAGGCGTCGCCTGGGCGCACGTCGGCGGCCTCGATGGTGCCGTCGGCGGTGAAGTCGCGGCCCGCGACCAGACCAATGACGTGGCGCCCCGGCTCGTTAGCCCCGGTCACCCACGCGGTGCCCTCGACCACCCGCGGGTCGAGCAGATAGCGCACGCCCGATGTGCCCTCCGACCCGAGTGCGCCGGGGCCGATATAGCCCTTGACGAGCGCCGGATTGGCGGCGAACTGCCCCTCGTCGAAGGGCTCGACGACCGCCGGCTCGACCTGGGCGGCGAGCCTCTTCTCGTCGACCTCACGGTCGCCGGGCACGCCGATGGCCAGCGGCTCGGCGGTGCCGTCCGGGTGACGCAGTAGCACCAAGACATTCTTGAGCGTGTCCCCCGCGGCCCACTCCCGATCGGTGCGGGGGAAGGCCGAGTTCAGATGTGCCACAAGAGTGTCGATGGTAGGGGTGCCGGGAGTGTCCTCGACGTGCGCGGGGGGAGCATCGGCATACGGCACGGCATCGGGGATGGGGACCTGCACGGCTTCGACGTTCGCGGCATACCCGCAGCTGGGGCAGCGGACATAGGTGTCCTCGCCGTTCTCGGCGGTCGCGAGGAATTCCTCGGACTTCGAGCCGCCCATCGCGCCGGCCATCGCCTGGACGATGACGTAGTGGAAGCCGAGCCGGTCGAAGATCCGGACATAGGCGTCGCGGTGCAGTTGGTAGGACTTGTCGAGCCCGGCGTCGTCAATGTCGAAGGAGTAGCTGTCCTTCATCACGAACTCGCGGCCGCGCAGGATGCCGGCCCGCGGGCGGGCCTCGTCGCGATACTTGATCTGGATCTGGTAGAGGCTGACCGGCAGATCCTTGTAGGAGTTGAACATGTCCTTGACCGCGAGGGTGAACATCTCCTCGTGCGTTGGCCCGAGCAGGTAGTCGCCGTCCTTGCGGTCCTTCAGCCGGAAAACGTTGGGGCCGTACTCGGTCCAGCGTCCGGTCGCCTCATACGGCTCGCGGGGCAGCAGGGCGGGGAAGAGCAGCTCCTGGGCGCCGATCGCGTCCATCTCCTCGCGCACGATCGTCTCGACGCGCTTGAGGACCCGCAGCCCGAGCGGCAGCCACGTGTAGATGCCGGGGCTGACCCGGCGGATGTAGCCCGCCCGCACCAGGAGTTGGTGGCTCGGCACCTCCGCGTCCGCCGGGTTCTCGCGAAGGGTTCGCAGGAACAGGGACGACATGCGCATGGCCACGTGGGTTCTCCTCGATATGGGGGTCGGCCAAGGATATTCCAGCCCGTATGCCGCCTCCTCGCCTTTATCGCCTCGCCCCGGCTCCGGCCGTGGCTGGCCGCCGGCGCCGAGGAGGGCCTACGAGGGCGCTTGACTGCACACTCGACCAGAAAATTGTGCGCTCGATGGTCGGGATTTGTCTTTTTCGACGGGAATGGGTGGGTCAGGGGGAAGGTCAGAAGCGGCGGCGGGGGCGCAGGCCGCCGTCGGGCCGGGGGCGGCCGGGGCCGCGACCGCGGCCCTTGAAACGGGTGCTCGGGCGGGGCGCGATGATGTCCTGCCAGACAGACTCGGGGACGGGCGCACCGGTCGGTTCGACACCCTCGTCCGCCGCGGAGCGCGCATCGAGACGCTCCGGACGGATCGAGAGGGCGACCTCGTCGATGATGCGCTCCATCGCCTTGCGCTGATGCGGCAGGGCAAGGGTGACGACCGAGCCCTCGGAACCGGCGCGAGCGGTGCGACCGGCCCGGTGGACATAGGTCTTGTGATCGGCCGGCGGGTCAACCTGAACGACCTGGGTCACGTCGTCGACGTGGATGCCGCGCGCGGCGACATCGGTCGCGACGAGCACCTGCAGGCGCCCGTCCTTAAAGGCCTCGAGGACCTTGTTGCGCACCGACTGATTCAGCCCGCCATGGATCGGCCCGGCGAGAATCCCGCTCTCGCGCAGCTGACTTGCCACTCGGTCGGCGCCCAGTTGGGTGCGCACAAAGATCAGCGTGCGGCCCGGCCGGCCGCTGATCTGCGCGGTCAATGTCTTCTTCATCGACGGCTCGATCAGGAGCACCCGGTGGTCCATCGTCGAGACGGCCGCAGTCGGGTCGTCCGTCGAGTGCGTCACCGGGTCGACGAGGTACTTCTGCGCCAACTCGTCGATCCCCTTATCGAGGGTCGCCGAGAAGAGCAGCCGCTGGCCGCCCTCGGGCACCAGATCCATGATCTCCGTGACTTCTGGCAAGAAGCCGAGGTCGGCCATGTGATCGGCTTCGTCGAGGACGACGATCTCGACATTGTCAAGGATCGCGGCGCCGCGTTCGATCAGGTCCTGCAGGCGCCCGGGGGTGGCGACAACCACGTCGACCCCGCGGTCGAGAGCAGTCAGTTGCGGCGGGTAGGGCATGCCGCCGGCGACGACCTTCTGGCTGACACCGGCTGCGCGGGCGATCGGCTCGAGGGCATCGGCGACCTGGAGCGCGAGCTCTCGAGTCGGGACCAAGACGAGGGCGCGCGGACGGTTCGGGGTGGTGCGGCCCTGGCTGAGCCGAGCGAGGGTCGGCAGGCCGAACGCCATCGTCTTGCCCGATCCGGTCCGGCCGCGACCGAGCAAATCTTTGGCCGCAAGCGCATCCGGAATGGTTGCGGCCTGGATCGGGAAGGGCGATCGAATCCCCCGTGCCGCAAGGGCTTTCACGATCGCCTCGGGCAGCCCGAGGTCGGCGAAGCTGGGGCCGTGCGGCTCGGGCGCTGTGCCGGTCGCCGGCGAAGGTGCGGATTCGGCCAAGAGCTCGATCGCACCGCGCGGCTCGGGCTTGGAGCTCGTCGCCGGCGCAGAGTCGGCTCCGGGCCCTACCGGGTTCGCGGTTTCGGGGCCGGTGATCGCGTCAGGCTGGTCGGTCGGCGACGCGACACGCTCGGGCGCGTTGACGACCCGGTCCGTGGGCCGACTGGCGTCGACCCCCCACTGCCCGCGCGCGCGGTCTGCACGCAACGGACGCGGCTCGTGATGCGGGCCGTCGCTGTAGCGCCCGGTCGG
>NZ_DAOQZV010000242.1:0-4529 GCF_035343835.1 Nostocoides sp.
CTCGGCCGCCTTCTCGGCACCTGCCGCGCCGGCGGTCGGCACATCGCCCGTCACGTGCCGGGCAGAGACCAGGTTCGGGAGATCCGGGTGCGTGGTCGGCTATTTGACCTCGGAGCGGCGCAGCATGGCCACGCCGACAACGAGCGGGATGACGATCCAGATGAGGCTGGTCGAACCGAGCTGCGCCCACTCCTGGGCCGATGAGGTCCGGCCGTCGAACAGCGCGACCTGAGTGAAGTTCCAGTCGACCCAGGGCTGCAGGTCGGTGAACGACTCCCGCACCTGCGCCAGCAGCACCAGGATGCCGGAGAGGACGAAGGAGAGCACGAAGTAGCCGACGATGGCGGCCGGCGAGTTGCGCAGCACAACCCCCAGTGCGAAGCCGATGGCCATCCCCACGAGGTTGCCCAAGACGATCTGGGCGGCGTGGGCGAATCCGATGTCCCACACCGGGTCGACCCCGGCGATCGCGGAGCCGGCAACAGTGCCGATCGCCCCGATCGCGAAGGCCACCAGCATCGACGCGATCCCGACGATGAGCGCCGCGACCGCCTTCGCCGCGATGACCCGCCCGCGGCTGGGCACGAGGGTAAACGTCGTCAGCCCGCTGCGCTGGCTCCACTCGCTGGTCACCGCGAGGATCGCGATGATCGGCAGGACGAGGGTCATCGGGAAGCCAATCGCCTTGGCGAAGGTGTCGTAGCTAAGCTCGCTCTCGGGCGCGAAGATGATCGCGGCCGCGGTCGCCACCACGGCGAGGGCGCCGATGCTGATGAGCAGCCAGAAGCCCGAGCGGGTGTCGAACATCTTGCGCAACTCGACATCGACGAGGTGTCGGGTCGGGGTCGCGCATATGCCGCGGTCGGCACGCTCCGTGCTGACGGTGTCGAGGTCGGCGCGGCCGGCGGTCTGCGTGGTCATGCTGCTTCTCCTGCGTGACGGCTGTGGCTTTCGCGCTGGGACTGCGCGGTGAGTAAGAGGAACATCTCTTCCAGGCCGGCGCTGTCCGCGCGGCGCAACTCGGTGAGGGCAATGCCGGCGGTGAGGGCGATACGACCCACTTCACCGGGGTCCGCGCTGGTGGTGAGCGAGCCCGCACCCTCGGGTGTGGCCTTGACGCCGGCGCGGGCGAGGGTGGCGGCGAGCCGGGCGTTGTCCGACGACGCGACGACCGTTCCCGATGTCGACAGCAGATCGTGCTTGGCCCCCTGGGCCACGACCCGGCCGTTGCCGATGACGACGAGGTCATCGGCGATGACTTCGATCTCGTGCAGCAGGTGGGAAGACAACAGGACCGTGCCGCCCTGATCGGCGAACTCGCGCAGCACGTCACGCATCCAGCGGATGCCCGCTGGGTCGAGGCCGTTGGCGGGCTCATCGAGGACGAGTACGCCCGGGTCGCCGATGAGCGCGGTCGCGATGCCGAGCCGTTGCCGCATACCGAGGGAGTAGGTGCGGACCCGCCGATCGGCTTCCTTCTCCGTCAACGACACCCGGCGCAGCGTCTCGGGCACGCGGCTGACCGGCAGCCCCATGGTCCGCGCGGCGAGTTCGAGGATCTCCCGGCCGGTGCGCCCGGCGTGCTGGGCCGAGGCATCCAGCAACACGCCGATCTCGCGACCCGGGTTGGGCAGGTCGGCATACCGGCTGCCGAGGACGTCCACGTGGCCGGCGGTCGCGGTGCTCAGACCGACCATGATGCGCATGGTGGTGGATTTGCCGGCGCCGTTGGGGCCGAGGAAACCCGTCACGCGACCGGGCCGGGCGCAGAACGAGACGTCATCGACGGCGGTCACGCCGCGATAACTCTTGGTGAGGTGGTCAACTCTGATCATGACCGACAGCCTCGCCGCCACCTCCATCCCGGCGCATCGCCATCGAGGCCGGACCGTCATCCGTCCTCGGCACGAGGCGCGTCTCGTCCTTTCGACCGATGCCCGGGGCGCCGATGCTCCCTACGCTGGGCGCGTGTTCGCTTCCGCCGTGCGCCCGCTGTGGGACGAGCCCGGCGTGGCCGACCCACCCGGACGCGGATGGCGCGACTGGGTGCTCGTCGCCCTGGTGATGGTGGCGGCCCTGCTCGAAGGAATTCTGCGCGCCGACGTCCCCTGGCGGCCGGTCTCCACAGTCGTCGCCCTCGGCCTGGCGCCGGTGCTGCTCTGGCGGCGGACCCATCCCCTGGTCTGCGTCGTGGTCGCCTTCGGGGCCGGTACGGCGCTGGGGCTGGCGAGCCTGCTGCGCGGCACGCCGAACGTCGGCTTGGCCACGATGAGCTTCGTCCTAGTGCTCGCCTACGCACTGGTCCGGTGGGGCTCCGGGCGCCAGATCGTGACCGGGCTGGCGGTAGTGGCGATCGCGGCGACCATCGCCGTCGCGGCCGACGACAACGAACCGGCCGAGGTGTATGGCGGGTTCGCGGTCCTCGCGGCGACCGCGGCCATCGGTGCCGCGATGCGGTATCGCGCCGAGAGCGCACGCCGCGCGATCGATCAGGCCCGCAGCCAGGAGCGAGTCGCGCTCGCACGCGAATTGCACGACGCGGTCGCCCACCACATCTCGGCGATCACCGTGCAGGCGCAGGCCGGGCGGACGGTGGCCGCGCTGCGACCGGAGGCCGCGGTTCAGGCTCTTTCGATCATCGAGTCCGAGGCAGCGCGGACGCTTGCGGAAATGCGCGCGATGGTGCGCGTGCTCCGCGATGGCGCGCCGGCGGCATACGGCCCGCGGCCTCGCGTGGCCGACCTGATGGCGCTCGCCCGCACCGCTCCGGACCCAGCTATCGACGTCGAATTGGCCGGTAACCTTGACCACATTCCGCCCCAAATCGACACTGCGACATACCGAATCGCGCAGGAGGCGCTCACCAATGCGCTGCGGCACGCCCGGCACGCCTCACGCGTGCAGATCAACGTCACCCCGAGTGCAGGACGGCTGCGGCTGCGCGTGAGCGACGACGGCCGGATCGATCCCTCGCGCCCGGCGGCGACTGGCTTCGGACTGTTGGGCATGACCGAGCGGGTGCATCTGCTCGGCGGGACCCTGCGCGCCGGGCCGAGGCCCGAGGGCGGGTGGGCGGTCGACGCCGAGCTACCGATGGAGCTGCCCCGGTGACCGTGCGGGTGCTGGTGGCCGATGACCAGGACCTGGTGCGCACCGGCTTGTCGATGATCCTCGATGCCCAGCCCGACATCGAGGTCGTCGGCCAAGCCGCGGACGGAACGGCAGCGGTCGAGCTGGCGCGGCGGCTGCGCCCTGACGTGTGCCTCGTCGATATCCGTATGCCGGGTCTGGACGGCCTCGAGGTCACGGCGTTGCTCGCCGGGCGGGACGTCCCCGACCCGATGGCCGTCGTGGTGATCACGACCTTCGACCTGGACGAATACGTCCATGGTGCGCTGCGCGCCGGTGCGCGCGGGTTCCTCCTGAAGGATGCCGGGCCCGAACTCCTGGTGCAGGCCGTCCACGCCGCCGCCGACGGCGATGCCCTGATCGCGCCGAATGTCACTCGTCGACTGCTGGCGACGCTCGCCGCGGGAGCGGCGCCGAAACGGCATACGCAACCGATCGCCCCGCTGACCCCACGCGAGGAGGAGGTGCTCAGACTCGTGGCACTCGGCCGCACGAACGCCGAGATCGCCGCCGAGCTGTTCATCAGCCTGACGACGGCCAAGACCCACGTCGCGAGCCTGCTGACCAAGCTCGGCGCCCGCAACCGGGTCGAGATCGCGATGTGGGCCTACGACACCGGCCGGGTGGGGCACTGACCCGGGCTCGACGGCCATACGTCAATGGGCACCGGCGGCTACGGCCGAAAGGACGAGGCCAGCACCGTCCTATCGGGCGCGGACCTCCGACCGCAATGCCGATGTGACGGGTGGGCCCCACAAGTCATCGTGGAAATCCGATGCCCAACAACGAAAAGCGGGAGTTCCTGATGACTGCACATCCCACAGCCACCCTCGATGACCAGCCGACCTCGGTGCGAGCCACGCTCGCTGCCGCGTGGACGAGCTTCGTCTTCCTCTACGCCTACGTCGACATCCTCGGCTTCTATGCGCCCGGCCGGGTTGATGACATCCTCGACGGCAGGGTCTTCACCTTCGACATCACCCAGACCTGGGCCGTGAGCGTGCTGAGCATCCTCGCGGTGCCCATCGTGATGATCGTGGCAACGGCAACGCTGCCGCCGCGGGTGAGCCGGGTGGTGAACCTCGTCGTGGCCGCGCTCTATGTCCCCTTCACCGCCTTCAATGCGGTGGGCGACATCTGGCGGACTTATCACGTCCTGGCCGTGGCCCTGGAGCTGGCCCTGTTGGCATTCATCGTGCGAACCGCCTGGATGTGGCCTCGCACCAGACCGTCATCCCGGTAGGCGATAGAGACCCCGCCTGGGCCGCGCGACGCGCTATCGCCCTCGGCATCGACGTCAGCGACATCCAGGATCACGGCGGGGGTGTCAAGAGTGCGGGTTTCGCCGATCCGGACGGCAACACCTTCGTCCTCCAGGAGATGGCGTGGCGGACGGGCTC
>NZ_DAOQZV010000243.1:0-4519 GCF_035343835.1 Nostocoides sp.
CTCGGCACGATCTACGTGGTCCAGAACTTCGACCATGTCTTCACCATCACCAGTGGTGGTCTGGGCACGGCGAACCTGCCGTACTACATCTACGAGACCTTCTACACCGGACAGGACTACGGCCTAGCGTCGGCAGCCGGCGTGGTGGTCGTGATCTTGACCATCATCGTCTCGACGATCGCCCTGCGGACGGTCTTCAGCATCTTCCGGGAGGACCAGCGATGAGCACGAAAACGGTGACCCTGTCCAACGGGCAGCAGGTCAACTTCCGCAAGCCGCCGCGTTCGGGCCTGCTGCTCTCGGCAGCCGCGTGGATCGTCGGCTTCCTGTTCGTCGCGCCGGTTCTCTGGATGATCCTGACGAGCTTCCACTCCGAATCGGCGGCAGCAACGAACCCGCCGTCTTTCACGGCACCGTTGACCCTGGCGGGCTACCGGTCGTTCTTCGCGTCGGGGCCGTGGCCCTCGCTGATCAACTCGGTGATGGCCAGTGTCGTCTCCACCCTCCTGGTGTTGGCGCTCGCCTTCCCCGCCGCCTATGCGCTCTCGATCCGCCCGGTGCGCAAGTGGTCGGACGTGCTCTTCTTCCTGCTGTCGACGAAGTTCTTGCCGGTCGTGGCCGGCCTGCTGCCGATCTTCCTGTTCGCCAAGAAGGTCGGGCTGCTGGACAACATCTGGCTGCTCATCATCTTCTACACGGTGATGAACCTCCCGATCGCCATCTGGATGCTGCGCTCCTTCCTCGCCGAGGTCCCCTCGGAGATGCTGGAGGCGGCCGAAGTAGACGGCGCCGGGTTGATCTTGACCCTGCGCAAGGTCGTCGCCCCGGTCGTCATGCCCGGTCTTGCCTCGGCCGCGCTGATCTGCTTCATCTTCAGCTGGAACGAGTTGCTCTTTGCCCGGGTCCTGACCGGCACGGTCAGCCAGACCGCGCCGGTCTACCTGACCGGCTTCGTGACCAGCCAGGGCCTCTTCCTGGCCAAGGTTTGCGCGGCCTCGCTCGTGGTGTCGCTGCCGGTGCTGGTGGCCGGGTTCGCGGCGCAGGACAAGCTGGTCCAGGGTCTGTCGATGGGGGCGGTGCGCTGACGATGTCAGACCCCACCCCGCTGTCCGCGGCCACCCTCGACGGGCTGCCCGCCGAGGTGGCCCGGCCGGCATACGACCGTTCAGCCGTCACACCGGGAATGGTGCACTTCGGCGTCGGCGGTTTCTTCCGTGCGCATCAGGCGATGTATCTCGATCGCTTGATGAACAACGGCGAGAATCTCGACTTCGGGATCGTCGGCGTGGGCACCATGCCCGGCGATGCCCGGATGCGGGATGCGATGAAGGCGCAGGACTGCCTCTACACACTCATCGTCAAGCATCCGGACGGCTCGCGGGATGCGACGGTCATCGGCTCGATGATCGACTACCTCTTCGCGCCCGACGACCCGCAGGCCGTACTCGACCGGCTCGCCGATCCGGCCACCAGAATCGTTTCGCTGACGGTGACCGAGGGCGGCTATCACGTCAATCAGGTGACCGGGGAATTCGACCCCAAGGGAGCGGCTCTCGAGGCCGATCTCGCGGGCGGCGGTCCGCCGCAGAGCGTCTTCGGGTTCATCACCGAGGCGGCGCGCATGCGGCGGGATGCCGGCATACCGCCTTTCACCGTGATGTCCTGCGACAACCTGCCGGGCAATGGCGATGTCGCCAAGAAGATGATTCTCGCGTTCGCCGCGATGAAGGACGCCGAACTGGCGGACTACATGCGCGCGAACATCCCCTTCCCCAACAGCATGGTCGACCGGATCACCCCGGTCACCGCGCCCGCGGATATCGACGATCTCGCCGAACGCTTCGGCGTGGCCGATCAATGGCCCGTAGTCTGCGAACCCTTCACGCAGTGGGTGCTGGAGGATCACTTCGCCGCCGGCCGACCGGCATACGACAACGTAGGCGTCCAGATCGTCGAGGACGTCGTGCCGTACGAGCTGATGAAGCTCCGGCTGCTCAACGCCAGCCACCAGGCGTTGTGCTATCTGGGCTACCTCAGCGGTTATCGCTACGCGCACGAGGTCTGTCAGGATCCGCTCTTCGTGGAGTTCCTCCTCGACTACATGGAGAACGAAGGCAGTCCCACGCTGCCGCCGGTCCCCGGAGTCGATCTGGACGCCTACCGCCATCAGCTCATCGAGCGCTTCGCCAACCCCGAGGTGCGCGACACGCTGGCGCGGCTATGCGCGGAGAGTTCGGACCGCATCCCGAAGTGGCTGGTCCCGGTTATCAAGATCAACCTCGCCAATGGCGGGCAGTTCGACCGCTCGGCGCTGATCGTCGCCTCCTGGGCGCGGTATGCCGAGGGGCGCGACGAGCAAGGCGAGCCGATCGAGGTCGTGGACCGGTTCAAGGAGAAGGTGATGGCCGCGGCGGCCGCGCAGGCCGGCGATGACCTCGCCTTCATCCGGGATCGCGACTTCTTCG
This sequence comes from Nostocoides sp., assembly GCF_035343835.1. Taxonomy (NCBI): domain Bacteria; kingdom Bacillati; phylum Actinomycetota; class Actinomycetes; order Micrococcales; family Intrasporangiaceae; genus Nostocoides; species Nostocoides sp. The sequence continues at coordinate 2,466 of NZ_DAOQZV010000243.1, forward strand.
GCGACCTCGCCGACGACGAGCGATTCACTGGCGCCTACCGGCGCCATCTCGCGAGCCTGCACGACGTGGGGGCCCGCACCACCTTGGAGAACGCGGCCGCCGGCTGAGTACCTCCGAGGGCGCATGCGCACCGGGGTCGGGCAAATCAGCCTGGCCCCGGCGCTCGTGCGCCCGTGCCAGGATGACAACAGTTGAGTCGTGAGGAGATGCCCATGAGCGCACAGACCCTCGTGGCCGGGGTCGACAGTTCGACCCAGTCATGCAAGATCGTGGTCTGCGATGCCGAGACCGGGGCGATCGTCCGAACCGCCCGGGCCCCCCACCCGGACGGGACCGAGGTGGACCCGCGGCACTGGTGGGCCGCCTATCAGCAGGCCGGTGCGGATGGCTTGCTCGAGGGCGTGTCGGCCATCGCGGTCGGTGGCCAGCAGCACGGCATGGTCACCCTCGACGATGGTGACGAGGTGGTCCGTCCGGCCCTGTTGTGGAATGACACCCGCTCCGCCGGTGCCGCGGCGGACCTGGTCGAGGAGTTCGGCGGAGCCCAGGCCTGGGCCGAGCAGATCGGTGTGGTTCCGGTGGCCGCGATCACCGCGACCAAGCTGCGGTGGCTGGCACGGAACGAGCCCGACAGCCTGGCTCGGACACGGACCTGCGTCCTGCCCCACGACTGGCTCACCGGCCAGATCCTCAAGGACGGCAACGGTTTTCAGCGCTGGGTCACCGATCGCGGCGATGCCTCGGGGACCGGTTACTGGTCGGCGCACAGCCAGGACTATCGCGCCGATGTGATGGACCTGGCGATGGGCCGAACCGTCGAAGTGCCGACGGTGCTGGCTCCCCACGAGGTCGCGGGACGCACCGCGTCGGGGATGATCGTCGCGCCGGGCACCGGCGACAATATGGGCGCGGCGCTCGGGCTCGGCTTGCTCCCTGGCGACGTCGTGGTGTCGCTCGGGACGTCGGGGACGGTGTTCGCGCGGCATACCGAAGCCGTTGTCGACGCCAGCGGCGCCTTGCAGTCGTTCGCCGACGCTGAGGGTGGCTACCTGCCGCTGCTGTGCACCCTCAATGCGGCCCGCGTCCTCAATGCGGGGGCGGCGATGCTGGGCGTGGACTATGCCGAGTTCGACCGGCTCGCGCTGGCAGCCGCACCAGGGGCCGGCGGGCTGACGCTGATTCCCTATCTCGACGGGGAGCGCACACCGAACCTTCCGCAGTCGACCGGCACCCTCCTCGGGCTGACCCGCGCCAACGCCACGCCCGAGAATCTCGCCCGGGCACATGTCGAGGGCATGCTGCTCAATCTCGTTGCGGGAGTAGGAGCTTTGCGTGACCACGGCGTCGCGGTCGAGCGGATTCTGCTGATCGGTGGGGCCTCTGCCTCCGTGGCGGTGCAAGACATTGCGTGCCAGCTCTTCGGGCTGCCGGTCGTGGTGCCGGCCGCGGGGGAGTATGTCGGTCTGGGTGCTGCGCGCCAGGCGGCGTGGACTCTTTCCGGGGCGGACGCGCCGCCGCCGTGGGAGATCTCGCTGGACGTGCGCGCAGAGCCCGGCGCGCCCGATGCCGGTGCCGAGATCGTCGGCCGGTATCGCGACGCCGTCCGCGCTCTTTACGGCGTTGTCTAAAGCGGCCTAGTGCGGCGAGCCGGTCGGCCGTGGCCGCGACGGGCAGCCAGGACGGACGATCTCGTGGGCGGGCCGTTGGAGCCGCCGCGCGTTACGGTCAGGTATGCCCGAGGCCCGACAGATCGAGACGCCCGGCGGTCCCGGCCGCGCCTTCACGTATGCCGCGTCGGGTCCGGATCCGCTCGCGACGGTGGTCCTGGGCCACGGGGCCGGCGGTGGCCTCGGCGCGTCCGACTTGGTGCTGCTCGCGCGGGCCTTGCCCGAGCGGGGCTACCGGGTGATCTTGATCGAGCAACCCTGGAAGGTCGCCGGCCGAAAGATCGCCGGCCGGCCGCCGACCCTGGATGCGGCCTGGGTGCCGATGATCGCGGCCTTGGGCATCGTCGGCCCGCTGGTGGTCGGCGGGCGCAGCGCCGGCGCGCGCGT
>NZ_DAOQZV010000244.1:0-4516 GCF_035343835.1 Nostocoides sp.
GGCGCCCGCAGCCGCCCTTTGGGGCCCGCAGCCGGCCCGGCGGCTGAGCGCCCACAGCCTTCCGCGGAGTCGCCCGGTGGGGCCCGGTCCGCGAGCGAGACTTCGCGTGGTCCTGAAGCGAAGCGGCAGGCGAGCTGCGAAGAGCGAGGCGACCACGGCATACGGCAGTTACGCTGGATGCCACGGGGATTGATTCGCGCGCCCCGCGCGTTGGATGCGGTGGCGTCGCTGCCGCGGCGTCGTGGGAAGCCGGTGAGGACTGGTCATGCTGTATCTGCTCGGGGTGCTCATCGTCGTCATCGGCGTCGGTGCCTCCATCGCTCTGCACGAGATCGGCCACCTCGTGCCGGCCAAGAAGTTCGGCGTGCGGGTCCCGCAGTACATGGTCGGCTTCGGGCCGACGCTGTGGTCGACCAAGCGCGGCGAGACCGAGTATGGCGTCAAGGCCATCCCGCTCGGCGGCTACATCCGGATGATCGGGATGTTCCCGCCGCGCCCGGGCGACGACCCCGACTCGATCCGCGTCTCCAGCACCGGCCGGTTCACCCAGCTGCGCGACGAGGCCCGCAAGACCAGCCTTGCCGAGGTCCAGCACGGCGATGAGAATCGCGTCTTCTACAAGCTCCCCGCTCGCAAGAAGATCGTCATCATGCTCGGCGGTCCGGTGATGAATCTCCTCATCGCCGTGACCGTCTTCACCGGCATCTTTACCTTGCACGGCATCACCGAGTCCTCGCCGGTGCTCTACTCGGTCTCCGACTGCGTCGACATCGCCAAGGCCGGTCAGCCCGGCGCGACCACGTGCACGCCTGAGATGCCGAAAGCACCCGCCAATCTCGCGGGCCTGAAGCCCGGCGACCGCATCATCTCCATCAACGGCGTCGCCCTGAGGACCTTCGACGACGCCCGCTCGATCATCCGGTCCAACGCCGGCAAACCGCTCGATGTCGTCCTCGAGCGTGCCGGGCAGACGATCACCGTCCACCCGGTCCCGATGTCGGTGCAGCTGCCGGTCTACGACAAGTACGGCGAACCGAAGAAGGCGTCCGACGGCTCCTATGTCACCGAGCAGGCCGGTTTCCTCGGCGCCTCCGGCACCCCCGTCACCGTGCCGCAGCCACTCTCGGCCGTCCCCGGTCTGATCGGCGAGCAGGTATGGCGCACGGCCGGCGTCGTCCTGACCATCCCGCAGAAGATGGTCGGGATCACCAAGGCGGCCTTCGGCGACGGTGAGCGCGACGCCAATGGCCCCATCTCCGTCGTCGGTGTCGGCCGAGTCGCCGGCGAGGTCGCCGACGCGCACGAGATCAGCACGGGCGACAAGGGGATCATGCTGGTCGCGCTGCTCGGCTCGCTCAACCTCGCGCTCTTCGTCTTCAATCTCATCCCGCTGCTACCGCTGGACGGCGGCCACGTCGCCGGCGCCCTGTGGGAGGGCATCAAGCGCCGGGCGTTCAAGCTCACCGGTCGCGCCGACCCGGGCCCCGTCGATGTCACCAAGGCGCTCCCGGTCGCGTATGCCGTGGCGTCCGTGCTCATCGTCATGTCCGGACTGCTCATGTATGCCGATATCGTCAACCCGGTCCGCCTGCGCGGCTGACCTGTCCTCGGTGGGATTTGACATCAAGACACTGCTCAACCTGATCTGGCTGGTTTGCGCCGGCCTCTGGCTCGCGCTGGGCTATCTATGCGCCGGCTTGATCATGTGCCTCTTCATCGTGACGATCCCGTTCGGGATCGCGGCCTTCCGCATGGCGATCTTTGCTCTCTGGCCCTTCGGGAATGTCATCGTCGCCAAGCCCTCGGCTGGTGTCGGGTCCGGTCTGATGAATGTGGTGTGGTTCGTGCTCTGCGGCTGGTGGCTCGCGATCGGGCACATCGTCACGGCCATCGCCTGTGCGATCACGATCATCGGCATCCCTTTGGCCCTAGGGAATCTGAAGATGCTCCCTGTGAGCCTGGTGCCCTTCGGCAAGGACATCGTCCCGGTGGCCGCCCTCCGCACGGATCAGCGGGTGCTCTACCGAACCTGAGCCGAGGAGGCCGGCGTCTCCGCACCGCCCTCTTACCCAGACACCGGTTTGGCACCCCGACACCGGTTTGGACCGGTGTCGGGGGGTCGAACCCGTGCACGCGTGGGCAACCGGTGTCCGGGTGGCGCACCCCAGTGGTCGGCGGCCGCCCCACCGTCCGCGCGGGACGCGGCGGGTGGGAAGCGGCATACGGCTAGGGGATAATCGATGACGTGACTGTCTCGCTCGGCCTGCCCGCGTTGCCCCCGCCCGTTCTCGCGCCCCGTCGCAAGACCCGCAAGATCAAGGTCGGCAAGGTCGAGGTCGGCGGGGATGCCCCGATCTCGGTGCAGTCGATGACCACGACCCTGACCAGTGATGTCAACGCCACGCTCCAGCAGATCGCCGAGCTCACCGCGGCCGGGTGCGACATCGTGCGCGTGGCCTGCCCGAGCCAGGACGACGCCGACGCGCTGCCGGCGATCGCGCGCAAGAGCAATATCCCGGTCATCGCGGACATTCATTTCCAACCCAAATATGTGTATGCCGCGATCGACGCCGGTTGCGCTGCCGTCCGGGTCAACCCCGGCAATATCCGGCAGTTCGACGACCAGGTCGCCGAGATCGCCAAGCGTGCGAAAGCCGCGGGCGTTTCGATCCGGATCGGCGTCAACGCCGGCTCGCTGGACAAGCGGCTGCTGGCCAAATACGGCAAGGCGACCCCCGAGGCGCTCGTCGAGTCAGCCGTCTGGGAGGCGAGCCTGTTCGAGGAGCACGACTTCCACGACTTCAAGATCTCGGTCAAGCACAACGACCCGGTGGTCATGGTGCGGGCCTACGAGTTGCTTTCCGAGCGCGGCGACTGGCCGCTGCACCTCGGCGTCACCGAAGCCGGCCCGGCCTTCCAGGGCACGATCAAGTCCGCTACCGCCTTCGGTGCGCTGCTCTCGCAAGGGATCGGTGACACTATCCGCGTCTCGCTGTCGGCGCCGCCGGTCGAAGAAGTCAAGGTCGGCATCCAGATCCTGCAGTCGCTCAACCTCAAGCCCCGCAAGCTCGAGATCGTCTCGTGCCCCTCCTGCGGGCGCGCGCAGGTCGATGTCTACAAGCTGGCCGAGGAGGTCACCGCCGGTCTCGACGGGCTGACCGTGCCGCTGCGCGTTGCCGTCATGGGCTGCGTTGTCAACGGCCCCGGCGAGGCCCGCGAGGCCGACCTCGGGGTGGCCTCGGGCAATGGCAAGGGGCAGATCTTCGTCAAGGGTGAGGTCGTCAAAACTGTCCCGGAGAGTCAGATCGTCGAGACCTTGATCGAAGAGGCGATGCGTATCGCCGAAGAAATGGGTGAGCTTGAGGGCGAGGACGCCGGCAGCCCGACTGTCACCGTGAGGTGATGCCCGTCTGTCATTGTGGCGAGAAGCTCGACCCTCATCGTCGGGGGAATCGGCAAAGTGGCCGGCAATTCTGCCGTGGCTAAGCGTGACAGCGGTGCGCGGACACGGCAGGCTTGAGGCGTGCTGCGCACTCGGACCCCGACGCGGCTCCTGACCTCGTCCGACCGAGACGCCGTCCTGGAGTTGTGTGCCCGGCACCCCGCCGACAATGTCTTCCCCGCCGCCCGGATCCTCGAAGGTGCACTGCTGTCGGCGAGCACCCCGGTCCTCGGCTACCACGAAGACGGCCAGCTTGCGGCGGTGTGCTTCGCCGGTGCGAATGTCGTTCCGGTGGAGACCGATTCACGCGCCCGTTTGGCGCTCGCCGACCGCGTCCGGCGCTGGCAGCGACGCACCGCGTCGCTGCTCGGCCCGGCCGATCAGGTCATGGGCCTGTGGGCGGACTTCGAGGGCCAATGGTCACCGGCGCGGTCGGTGCGCTCGGTCCAGCCACACCTCGCGACGAGTCAGTCGCCGCGCGCTTTCGGGGTGACGCCCGATCCGCGAGTGCGGCCGGCCCGCATGAGTGAATTGGACGCTGTGCTGGTCGCGGCCGAGCATATGTTCACGCACGAGATCGGCTACCCGCCGTATCGCGGCTCCGCCCGCGCCTACCGGTCGATCCTCGCTCGACTGATCGACCGCAGCCATACGTTTGTCATCATCGAGCGGGGCGAGGTGATCTTCAAGGCCGACGTGGGGTCGGCGGCGTTGGGGTGCGCGCAGATCCAGGGCGTGTGGGTGGCGCCGCGGCTGCGGGGGCAGGGTTTGGGCACCGTGGGAATGGCCGGGGTGGTCGAACACGTTCACGCCCTGATCGCCCCGACGGCGACCCTCTACGTCAACCACTTCAACTCGGCCGCACGGGCCACCTACGAAAGGATCGGCATGCGCCAGATCGGAACCTTCGCGACGGTCCTGCTGTGACCGAGAAGAAGCCCCGCTGGAGCACGGCCAAGAAGGCATCGGCGAAGAAGGCCCAGACCGAGAAGGCGAAGGGCAAGCCTGCCGGCAAGAAGTTCGGCGATGGCCCGCCTGCGAAGAAGCCGCGGTGGGTGGACGGCGCGCCCGCTC
>NZ_DAOQZV010000245.1:0-4515 GCF_035343835.1 Nostocoides sp.
GCCCCGGGCTCGCTCGTCGTCGCGATCGACTACGGCCACCTGCGCGCCGACCGGCCGGCGGGTGGCACGCTGACCGGCTATCGCGCCGGCCACCAGGTCAGCCCGGTCCCCGACGCGACCTGTGATCTGACCGCGCACGTCGCGATGGACGCGCTTGGCGCGGACCGTCTGATCACCCAGCGCGACGCACTCGGCGAGCTAGGGCTGGTGGGCGAGCGGGCGTCATACGAGCAGGCGCGGAGCGATCCACGCGGCTATCTCGCTGCGCTGGAACGCAATTCCGCGATCAGCGCTCTTCGCGGCCCTGGCCTCGGCGATTTCTGGTGGGCGATCAGTCGGGTGCCGTGAGCGCCGACCGCACGTCGGTGTGACCGAAATCGTCGCCCTTGAAGAGCAGCGGCTCGCGCCGCTCGCTGGCCAGCGCATAGCTGAAGCAGTCGCCGAAAGTCAGCCGCGCCGGATGCCCTGACCCGCGACCGAAGTCGCGATAGGCGTCCCGCGCGATGCGGGCCTGCTCGGGCGTGACCGGCACGACGGTGATGTCGAAATCCTCGAGCAGTTCATCGAGCCGACGCGAGAGAGTGGGGTCGCGCGGACTGTCGATCACGATCCCTGCTTCGAGATAGCTTGCCGCGGAGAACAGCAAGCTCTGCGCGCCAACGAGGGCCGATGTCAGATGGGGCGCATCAGCCTCATCTTTCAGGACAGCGATGATCGCCGAGGTATCCACAATCACTTGGGCAAGCTGAGCTCGTCGTAGAGATCGTCGTCGGTCAGGAAACGCAGGTTGCGCTCGCGAATGTAGCGGCCCGTTTCTTGGCTCAACCGACGAAGCCGGTCCTAGCGCTCTTGGCGCGTCTCGTGCGTCCTGGGCGTGGCAGCCAGTTCGCGAGCCACAGCAGACGCGATGGCACCGGTGAGGGTCTGACCGGTACGCAGGGCGAGTTCACGCACCTTGCGCTCGACCTCGTCGTTCTTGATCGTGATGGTCATGCAGTAATGCTGGCTGTCACTACTGAAGTCAGTAAGACGCGATGATCAGCCGCTCGAAACCGCGCAGCACGAAGGTCGGGCGACGCTCGGCCTCGACCACCCGCAGCCGGGCGTGACGCGCCAGCAACTCGCGCACCGAGGTCTGCATCTCGAGCCGGGCCAGCGGGGCGCCGATGCAGAAGTGGATCCCGAGGCCGAAAGCCAGGTGGTTGTTGGGCTCGCGCGCCGGGTCGAACCGTTCGGGCTCAGCGAAAACTGCCGGGTCACGATTCGCCGCCCCGAGCAGCGCCGCAATCTTCTCCCCTGGCTCGATATGCACCCCGAGCAGGTCGACGGGCTCGGTCGCCGTCCGGTCAAAGAGCTGCGACGGGCTGTCGTGCCGCAGAAATTCCTCGACCAGCCGCTCGACCGCAGCCGGGTCGGCGGCGTCGATGGGCGGCTGCCCGGCCGCCAGCCACGAGTGCAGCCCGTTGCCGAACCCGTTGACGCTCGCCTCGTGCCCGGCGTTGAGCAGCAGGACCGCGGTCGCGATCAGCTCGCGCTCGCTCAGCTTGTCGCTGCCGTCGCGCACCTGCACCAGATCGGTCAGCAGATCCTCCCCCGGATGCGCCGCCCGGTGGGCCGCCAACTCCCGCACGTATGCCGCGAACTCACCACATGCCTGCTGCGCACGCGCGTCGTCGGCCGGGGAGCGGTCGGGCTCGTACATCTTCACGATGGCTTGGCTCCACGGGCGCAGCAGGTGCAGATCGGTGTCGGGGAAGCCCAGCAAATCGGCGATCACCATGACCGGCAGGGGCTCGGCCAGCCCGGCGATGACATCGAACTCCTTGACACCACCGACCTCGTCGAGCAGCTGCCGCGACAACTCCTCGATGCGCGGCTGCAATCGCTGCACATGCCCTCGGCCGAATGCTCCGGCCACCAGTCGCCGCAAGCGGGTGTGCTTAGGCGGCTCGCAGTCGAGGATCGAATCCGCATGCAACCAGTTGAAGGTGTCCCAGTCGGCCACCGGCTCGCGATCGCGGAAGATCCGGCCCAGGCGGCGATCCCGGAGCAGGGCGGAGCACGCCGCGTGCGAGGTTGCGACATACATCCCCAAGCCGGAGTGCCACGCGACCGGCGCCTGCGCACGGGCGGCGGCGAAGCCGGCATACGGATGGGCGAGGGTGGCTGGGTCGCTGAGGTCGAGGACGGTCGCGGCGTCGAATCCAGGCATGGCGCCTACCTTGCCAGGCCCGCGGGTCCCGCCACCTCCGGCCGCCCGGACCACGCGCGGCGTGCGCCGCCTAGCATGGGCAGGTGACCACGTCGACGCCCACCGAACTGACCGTCGGTGTCGGAGCCGGCGGGCTCGCCACCGCCGACATGGTCCTCAATATCGGGCCCCAGCATCCGGCCACCCACGGCGTCCTGCGCCTGAAGATCGTCCTGGACGGCGAACGCATCATCAGCGCCGACCCGATCATCGGCTATATGCACCGGGGCGCCGAGAAGCTCTTCGAGGTGCGCGACTATCGCCAGATCGTCGTGCTCGCCAACCGGCATGACTGGCTGAGCGCCTTCAGCAACGAACTCGGCGTCGTGCTCGGCGTCGAGGAGATGCTCGGAATGGAGGTGCCGGTCCGCGCGGTCTGGGCGCGCACCCTCCTCGCCGAACTCAACCGCGTGCTCAACCACCTGATGTTCCTCGGGTCCTATCCGCTGGAACTGGGCGCGATCACGCCGGTCTTCTACGCCTTCCGTGAGCGGGAGGAGATCCAGGCCGTCCTCGAAGAGGCCTCGGGTGGCCGCATGCACTACATGTTCAACCGCGTCGGGGGCCTAAAGGAGGACCTGCCGGCGGGGTGGCTCGACCGGGTGGCCGACGCCATCGCCGTCGTCCGCCGGCGCCTGCCGGATATCGCCTCGCTGATCCTCGGCAACGAGATCGTCAATGCCCGCACCCGCGGCGTCGGCGTGCTGAGCGCGGACGTGGGTGCGGCATACGGGGTCTCTGGCCCGATTGCGCGGGCGAGCGGCATCGACGTCGACCTGCGGCGCGACGCGCCCTACTTGGCGTATGCCGAGTTGTTCACCCCCGGCGGCCCCGGCCGCGTCGTCACGCGCAAAGCGGGCGACGCCCTGGCCCGCCTCGAGGTGCTCTATGAGCAGGTCGAGGTCAGCCTCGACCTCGCGCAGGCGTGCGTCGAGAAGCTCGCCGCGCTGCCCCAGGGCCCGGTCAACGTCAAACTGCCCAAGGTGCTCAAGGTGCCCGAGGGCGATCTCTACACCGCCACCGAGAACCCCTTGGGCTTCAACGGCTACTACCTGGTCTCGCGCGGCGAGAAGACCCCGCACCGCCTGAAGTTGCGCTCGGCATCCTTCAACAATGTCCAGGTGCTCTCGCGGTTGCTGCCCGGGTGTCTGGTCGCCGACATGGTCAGCATCCTGGGCTCGATGTTCTTCGTCGTCGGCGACGTCGACAAGTAGCCAGTGCCGCCGGTCAGCCGAGGGTGCGGCTGAGCAGCGCCACCGCGCCCGTGGTCACATTCCACAGTTTGAGCTGCGGTCCGTCCTGGAAGGCGACCATCTTGCCGTCGGCGGACATGGCGGGGTGGTAGTCGATGCCGAGGGTCTTCTCCGCTCCCGTGGCGTCGCAACGAATCAGGCCACCGCCATTGACGTCCTCGCGAGGTCCTGGATACCTGCCGGCCCTTGCGTGGCGATGGTGAGGATGGCCAGGCTCAGGGTCAGGAGGACTGAGGTCGTGACGTGACGCATCTGCGTCTCCTGCATTGGCTGGTGATCGACGCCAATCAAGAGCGCGTCGGATGCGCGGTGCTCCGCCCGCGCGATGATCAGGCGCGCCTGGTCACGCCGCCTCGCCGGCGCCGCCGTTCTCCCGCGGTGGGATGCGGCACCAGTGCTGGGAAAGGAGACCGCACACGACGAGATAGCCGCCGGCGAGCGTGCCGCCGAGATAGCTCCACAGCAGGCGTTGCGAGATCGTGAGATCCCAGTCCGGCAGCAGCCCGAGCGCGTTCCCGGCGTAGAGGCCGACGAGAGCGGCTCCGGTGAGGGCGGCAGCCTGGGCGAGTGCGAGGGTGCGGGCGGCGCGCATCGGGTCGAGGTTCGCCTTGCGACCGCGCAGATAGCCGCGAACCGCCCAACCGAACCACAGCACGAGCAGGCCGACGCCCCCGAGCAGCACGAGCGCGAGCGTCGGCACCGCGGGCGGAAAGGTGCCCCCTGCCATCAGCCGGTGCGTCAGTAGCGCCGAAATCACGCCGACCACGAGTGTGACCAGCACAGGCACCCGCCAGGACAGTCCGCGATTACCGGTCCCCATGCGCGCCTCCCGCCGCGAGGTTGCCGGCGACCGACGGGTCATCGGCGGCCGCGTGGTCACCGGCTGCCGCGTGGTCACCGGCGACCGAAGGGTCACCGGCTGCCGTGTGGTCACCGGTTGCCGGCGGGGTATCGGCGTCCGCGTGGTCACCGCCTGTCGCCTGGTCACCGCCGGCCCCGGCGCTGTTGCCC
>NZ_DAOQZV010000246.1:0-4503 GCF_035343835.1 Nostocoides sp.
CGCCACGCACCCCGGCCCGGGGCGGCGCGATCGTCGACCCGCGCCTGCCGCGCATCACAGTGCTGGCCAATGGTTCCGGTGCCCACGGCCCCGCGACCGGCCTGACCTCGAGCCAGGGCTGGGCCGCCTTGTGCCGCATGGTCACCGACACCCACCTGCGCGGCGAGCGCGGCAACCCGATCAGCACCCCCTGGCAGGTCGCCAGATTCGCGGGCGGGCCGGCGCCGGTCAACCCCGCGGACTTGCTGGCGGGGACCGAGGGGACGAGGGAGCCGGAAGGGCGTATCCCGAGCGGGGCGGGGGATGGGAGGTCGGGGCGATGGCTGGGTCTGGCGGGAGGCGGAGGTCGCGATGCGACTGACGCCGGATGGATTTTCGCCACGACCCCCCACCCTCCACCCCGCGGTAACGACAACCAAGAGCGTGAACCGGCACGTTTGATAGCACTGCTCGGCCCCGACTCCGACGTCGGCCGGGCCGTGCTGCGCAAGGACCGCACGACCGCCCGCGCCCTCCTCGCGGCCTGGCGCGCGCTCCTGCCCCGCGACGGCCTGGTCGTCGAGATCGTCTGTCACGGCGGCCCCGACGGCACGTCCGGGTCGCGCAACCACGCCGCGCGGATGCTCGCGCTCGCCGACGAGGCCGGCATACCGGCAATCCTCACCGCCGCCGTCCGGCACATCGACCCGGTCGACGCGCGGATCGTCGATGTCCTCGATGCCGCCCGGCGACTCGTGCTGCTCGATCGCCGCCATCTCGACCGGGTCTCCGAGGCCGGCCACCTCGCGACCACTGCGACGATGCACCGGATCGCCCGTGAGGTCGCCGAGCGCGCCGGCCACACGAGCAACGACCGCGCCAACCGCCTGATCGCCGACACCCACGCCCTGGCCATGCGGTGCGCGCAGCATCCCCGGCACGACCTCGGGATCGGTGCGGTCCACCTGCCCGAGCCGGCGGTCGTCGGCATACCGGCCGGTGTGGATCCGCAGCAGGTGCTCGCCGAACGCTGCCGCGCCGCCGTCCTGACGCGCTATCCCGATGCGAGCGAGAGTGAACTCCGCATCGTCGAGGCGCGCCTCGATGACGAGCTGAATGTCGTTGCGGCACTGGGCTATCCGACCTACTTCATGACCGTCGCCAAGGTCGTCGACCTGATCCGCGAGCGCGGCGTCCGGGTCGCCGCGCGCGGATCGGGCGCGGGCAGCCTGGTCAACTATCTGCTCGGGATCAGCGGCATCGACCCGGTGCGCTACGACCTGCTGATGGAGCGTTTCTGCTCCCCGCTGCGCGCCGAACTGCCCGATATCGACATCGACGTCGAGTCCGCGCGCCGCACCGAGATCTACGAGGCGATCCTCGACCGCTTCGGCGGCGAGCGAGTCACGTGCGTGTCGATGATGGACACCTACAAGGTCCGGCACGCCGTCCGCGATGTCGGCGCCGCGCTCGGTATGCCGCCCGTCGAGGTCGACGAGATCGCCAAGGCCTTCCCGCACATCCGCGCGCGCGATGCCCGCCAGGCGATCGCCGACCTGCCCGAGCTGCGCGCCCGCGGGCTCGACAGCACCCAACTCGCCACGCTCTTCGACCTCGTCGAGAAGCTCGACGGCCTGCCGCGCCATATCGCCCTGCACCCGTGCGGGGTGATCCTCTCCAATGCCACGCTGCTCGATCGCACACCGGTCGAGGCGAGTTGGCTCGGCTTCCCGATGAGCCAGTTCGACAAGGACGATGTCGAGGCCCTCGGCCTGCTCAAGCTCGATGTCCTCGGCATCCGGATGCAGTCCTCGATGGCGTATGCCGTGGCCGAGATCGACCGCACCACTGGCGAGCGCGTCGATCTCGACGACCGCACCCAGGTGCCGCTCGATGACGAGCCGACCTTTGCGATGATCCGCACCACGCACACCCTCGGCTGCTTCCAGATCGAGAGCCCGGGGCAGCGGGAGCTGATCGGCAAGTTCGGGCCAGTCCGTTTCGAGGACCTGATCATCGATATCTCGCTCTTTCGCCCCGGGCCGGTCAAGTCCGACATGATCCGGCCCTTCCTCGAAGCCCGGCACGGGTGGAGCGAGGCGCAATTCCTGCACCCGAGCCTCATCCCGGCCCTGCAAGAGACCGAGGGCGTCGTCGTCTTCCACGAGCAGATGCTGCGGATCATCGCCGAGACGACCGGGGTCTCGCTGGCCCAGTCCGACGAGGTGCGCCGGGCGATGGGCAGCCCCAAGGGCATCGAGGAGATCGAGTGCTGGTGGCGGCCGGCGGCGCAGGCGCGCGGTTACGGCCCCGAGCACCGGGACCGGATCTGGGCGGTCCTGAAGGCCTTTGCCTCCTTCGGCTTCTGCAAGGCGCACGCGGCGGCCTTCGCGCTGCCGACCTATCAGAGCGCCTGGCTCAAGACCCACTATCCGGCGCACTTTCTCGCCGGCGTGCTGACCCACGACCCGGGGATGTATCCCAAGCGCCTGATCCTCGACGACGCTCGCGTCCACGGCATCGCCGTCCTCGGTCTCGACGTCAACGCCTCCGGCGATACTTATCGCGCCGAACGCCTCGACGACGAAACTCCCACGCTCGACGCCGACGGCTGGCATCCCGCGCCGGACCTCGACCCCGACACCGCCGACGGCCGCGGCTGGGGCATCCGGCTCTCGCTCGCCGATGTCAGCGGCATCAGCGCCGCCGAAGTCGCGCGTGTCGTCGCCGGCCAGCCGTATGCCAGCCTGGCCGACTTCTTTCACCGCGCCCAGGTCTCGCGGCCGGTCCTGGAGAAGCTCGTCCTCGCTGGGGCTTTCGATGCGATGTACGGCATGTCCGCCAGCGCGGGGGGCCTGGGACGGCACGGCCGGATCACCCGGCGCGACCTGCTGCTCGGCGTCGCCGAACTCGACCGCTGGGATCGCGGGCTGCGCACCGGCCGGCGCCGGGCCCGCCCGGTTGCGGCGTCGAGAGGTGGCGACACGCCGCATACGGGCAGCTCCGTTCGGCGTGTCGCCGACTCTCGACGCGACGGTGTCGGGTCGAGCGACGTGGCGCGACGGCCCGAGGTGTGGGTGGACCCACGCGATCTGGCGGCGGCGCAGTCGCAGGCAGCGGCGCCGGTGCGACCCGAGCCGGTCCAACTCGCCCTCGACCTCGGCGACGAGCCGCAGCTGACGGCAGGGTCGGGGTTGCCGGATATGGCTGTCCCCGAGCGCATTCGGGCCGAGCTCGACATTCTCGGCCTCGATGCGACGGGGCACGTGATGGATTTCTACGCGCCGATGCTGCGCGCGCTCGGGGTGACACCGAGCAAGGATCTGTTGGGGCAGCGCAGCAATGCGACGGTCTTGGTCGCCGGGGTGAAGGTCGCGACGCAGACGCCGCCGATCCGCTCCGGGCGGCGGGTCGTCTTCCTGACTCTGGAGGACGGCACCGGCCCGTCGGACTCGACTTTCTTCGAGGACGTCCAAGGCCCGTATGCCGAGACCGTCTTCCATACCTGGCTGCTGCTGGTGCGGGGGATCACCCGCCGCACCGGTGCGCGCGGCATCTCATTGCGGGCGACCGGGGCGTGGGAGTTGACGGCGCTGTGGGAGGCGTGGCAGGCCGACGGCATCGACGCGGTGCGCGCCATGATGGCGGACACCGACATCCCGCTCGACGCGCGCGGCAACCCGGTCACAGAGCGACGCAGCGGCGTGGCCGAGTCCGGCGGCCGGCGCCGCGTGCTGGTGCACGCTTCCGGCTTCCAGCAGAGCCCGTATGCCGACACTCGCCCCCCGGGCGAGAGCATCCAGCAGCAGGGCCGCAAGTTGTGGCACGCCAGCCCGGGCTCCTCCGGCTGGTGAACGGGCTCGCTGTTCGGCACCAGGGCCGCAAGTTGTGGCACGCCAGCCCTGGCTCCTCCGGTTGGTGAACGGACCCGCTGTTCGGCACCAGCCCCCACGTGCGTCGGGCGTGCCACCGATCCGACCCTGGCCGGCCGCGCGCCGACTGGTCAGCCGCCACCCGATGGCGTATACCGAGTATCACGTGGCCATCCGATTCACGTTCATCCGACCCAGGGGGTTCCCCAGGCCCAGCCTCACCATCGACACCACCACCGGCGACGACCGGACGTATGACGATTCCGCCCTCACCGCCCGCTATGCCGCAGCCTTCGCGCCGGACGGGTCGATCGACATCGTCATCGACGTATTTCGAGGGCCCGCGCCTCGTCGCGAGCCTGCCGGTGGCCCGCTATGGCCGGACGAAGCAACCGTCTTCTCCCAGGACTGAATCGAGGCCATTCTCGGGGCCCCCGGGCGCGCCAAAGGTCCCCGGAGGCGCCGGCACCGGCTGTCGGCGGGGGCAAATAGACTCACCGGCATGACCGAACAGCCGCGCCGCCGACCCCGCCGGGGAGTGGAGACCGGGCTGCGCACAGCCGCCATCTGGGCCACCGTCTCCGAGCTCGTCGCCGAGCGCCAGCGCGAGCTCGGCCGCCCCCTGCGAGTCCTCGACCTCGGCGGCGGCACC